>JANWJR010000138.1 GCA_025451835.1 Candidatus Acidiferrales bacterium
AGCGTGTCGATCCAATTGACCGCCGCTGAATGTTTCGAAAAGTCCAGAATCGGCGAAAGCTGCGCCTTCAAATCGTCCGGGCTCATGTCCGGCAACGGCCGGCCGTAATCGAGGATCAGGGTCGCGCCGGTGCCTTCATTCGGGTGGCGATCCTGGATCGGAGCGGAATTGGCGGCATCGCCCATCCCGATTTGCAAATGCTCGAGCAGATGAAAGTGCTTCTTTCCCCCGCCATTGATCTGCAGAACGATCTCCTTGGACCGAAATTCAATGTCGGTAATCTGCACGGTATCGCCTGGATTCACAGAGGCGCGATGATGCCTCAATGCCGATTGCAGGTCTTCGCTGTTCAGCGGTTTCCCAATGTCAAATTTATATCCCTGTTTCCCGCCAGGAAGCGGCTTCACCGCCTTGGCGAACTCGCCGTCCACGAACCGGACGATCGCGAGCCGCGATTGCAGTTGCATGTCGGACGTCTTGTGCGAGTTCCCCTGCAGGATGCTGACAAAAGCGTTTGGAAGTGATGGCGATTCCGAAAGGACCGTCAGATCGGGCGCTCCGGGCAGCGGCATGCGGAAATGCGTGTCCGGAATGTCCGCGCACAAAGCGAACGCAGCGGCAAGAACGAGAGTAAGTCGAATGTTCATTAACGGGATGCCAGTCCCATTTTAGAACTTTTCGCGGCGCAGTTGAATATACATTCGCTGCTCACGCGGGAATTGAGGGACCCCATCGGGCCTAACGTGCCGCGTGGGATCGCGCAGCACTTGCCGCTTTTTCTTCCTCCACTTTTTGCTGCGCGAGGAATGGTTCGAAACACCGCCGGCAACGCGCTTCGTACATTTCCCCGGCGCCCACGACGACGAGTTCTTCCGACGCAACTAGGCGCTGCGTGTGCACCGCCGGGTTGCCGCAGCGCATGCAAATCGCCAGCAGCTTCGTGATCTCCTCCGCCACGGCGAGCAGCCGCGGGATAGGCTCGAACGGCCGCCCCATGAAATCCGTGTCCAACCCGGCGACGATCACGCGCTTGCCAAGGTCCGCCAGCTTTACGCACGCTTCAACCACCGTTTCGCCCAGAAATTGCGCTTCGTCAATCCCGACAACTTCCGTTCGCGCGGCAACTTTCGTAAGGATGTCCTCGCCCTGCGTCACCATTTCCGAATCGATTTCCAGGCCGGAGTGCGAGACGATTCCGTTTTTCTTGTACCGCTGGTCGATCACCGGCTTGAATATCTGCACGCGCTGCTTGGCAATTTCCGCGCGCCGCAACCGGCGAATCAGCTCTTCGCTCTTCCCGGAAAACATCGGGCCGACCACGACCTCGATCCATCCCATATTGCCCTTCACGATGTCCACTCGATCGCCTCCCGCGCCTAGCCTAGCATGTTTTTCCCGGCTGGGCTTGCCCCCGGGCGCAAGCTCAGGTTTCGCCCACGAAAAAACAAGCCGCCGTCAAACCAGCGCCCGCCCGCCATCCACCACCAGCGTCTGCCCGGTGATAAAATCTGCCGTCGTCAGGTACGCCACAGCTTCCGCGATGTCATCGCCCGTCCCGGTGCGATGCAGCGGCACGCGGCGAATATAATCTTCGTCCGGCAGTTCATCCGCAAATTGAATCGTGCCGGGCGCCACGCTGTTCACCAGAATTTCCGGCGCCAGCGCGCGCGCCAGGCACCGCGTCAGCATGATCACTCCCGCCTTCGACACGCAATAATGCATGTACTTGGGCCACGCCAGAATTCCCCCCAGGGACGAAAGATTGATAATCCGTCCCCGGCCTTGCCGTTTCATGATCGGCGCTGCCGCCTGCGCGCAAAGGAATTGCGATTTTAAATTGACGTTCATGATGTGGTCCCACTGCTCTTCCGTCAGCTCGTCGAACTTCGCAGGGAAAAACGTGCCCGCATTATTCACCAGTATGTCCACGCGCCCAAACTCCGATTCCGCCGCGCGAAATAGCTTCTGCACGTTCTCGCGATGCGATACGTCCCCCTGAATCGCAATCGCGCGCCTGCCGCATGCCTGAATCTCGCCCACCAACGTCTCAGCCTCGGCCTTCGATGTGGCGTAATTCACCACCACGTCCGCGCCATCCGCCGCCAGTCGCAGCGCGATGCTCCGCCCAATGCGCTTCGCCGCCCCCGTCACCACCGCCGCCTGCCCTTCCAGTTGCTTTTCGGACATCAACTGCCTCCCACCGCAGCGCCGCAATCCAAATGAAACCGGCTCGAACGCCCGCACGCCAGGCGATCCAGCTTCTGAATAATGCATCCCGTTATGTATTTTGGGAAAGTAATACTAAACAGCGGACCCTTCGTTCAACGGATTCGCCGCGCGAACCCCACCGCAGGTTCGGCCGTCCGCAAAGTCCTCGGAATACAAAATCGAAGCTTCGCCGCATGCAGCCAACCTGAACCTTAGATTCGTTTCCGTGCTCCGGGCTGTATTCTTTTCGCTCCTGTGCTAGTTTGGCACGGTTGGCCCGGCATCCAAATATTTCGGAGGACGAATAATGAAAATTGATTTGCTGGCGATTGCGGCGCATCCGGACGACGTCGAGCTCACCTCCGGCGGCACGCTGCTGAAAATGGCTGACGCCGGCTATCGCACCGGAATCCTCGACCTCACGCAGGGAGAAACCGGCACGCGCGGCACGCCGGAAATCCGCCTGAAAGAAGCCGCGCGCGCAGGCGAAATCCTCGGCGTCAGCGTCCGCCGCAACATGAAATTGCCGGACGCGCGGCTGCGCGTATGTGACGAATACAAGGTCGCCATCGCCCAAGCAATCCGCGAACTCCAGCCTAACACGCTGATAGTTCCCTACTGGGAAGGCCGCCATCCTGACCATTACACCGCGGCCATGCTCGGGTACGAAGCCTGCTTCATCGCGGGACTAAGCGCCTACCCCATGTCGGGCGATGCATTCCGGCCGTTCAAGATCCTGTACGCCGCCGCCTACGCCGACGTCGCTCCCACAATCGCGGTGGACATCACCAAATATTACGACCGCCGCCGGGAAGCCATTCTGGCCTATGAATCGCAGTTCAAGCCGCCCAAAAACGCGCCGCCATCCGCTGTCGCTCTCCCGCTCGATCAGCTCGAAGAGCGCATGAGTCTTCAGGCCAGACATTATGGCAGCTTGATCGAGGTAAAATACGCTGAAGGCTACATCGTGAAAGAAGTGATGCAAGTCGACGACGTTGTGAAGTTCCCGGTGCGGTCCATCTAGCCGCTATAAAGTCTCAAGCGCAAATATCTGGCGTCTAGAAATCGTCCGATTCTTGCGTGTAGGTAAATCCCGGCAGAGTGCTTTGGGTGGCGTGCCGGTCGATCTTGATTTTGAGGGCGCGCTCGGTCTCGGCGCCCGCTTTGCGCAAGAGCGCGTAAGTAGTCAGGGCTTCGTCGTAAAGCTTGGTAACCAGGTACGATTCGCCGGAATCGTCTTTCTTCCAGACTTGGCCGACCTGAATCGCGCGTGCGGGCATAACATGACTTTAGACATCTTCGCTCGGAGCGTCAATATGCTTGCCTGCCTCTGCTTCGCAGGAGAAAACCCTACGCATCACCCAAGCCAGAAGAAACTATTTTGCGAGTTCGCTCATCATAGGACCATAAGCCCGGGACCATAAGCCCGGGACCATAAGCTCGGCGGCTTGCACGATATCTGAGCGCACCCGCCCGGAGGTGTATAATCCGGGCAGATGCCTGCGGAGGGGACCCATGAAAAAAGCTTTGGGGATGCAGTTCGTGGCTGGAATCACGGCCGCACTTCTGATAAATCCGGCTCTGTTCGGCGCCGTCCCGCAGCAAAGCCAGGACACAAAGCCGGCAGCGCAATCGCAGCCCGACAATGGGCCTCTCCCGGACCAGACTGCGGCCAACGTGAAGCCCGGCAGCGAAGCGGACGTCAACGCCATCGGCAACCGTAACGTTGGCAAGGGCCTCGATTTTTATTCGCTTCAAAAAGAGATCGCCATGGGCAAGCAGATGGCGCAGGAAGTCGATAAGAGCGCCCATTTCATCGACGATCCTGTCGTCGTCGAGTACGTCAACCGCGTGGGACAGAACCTCGTCCGGAATTCCGACGCCAAAGTTCCTTTCACGATCAAAGTCATCGACTCCGACCTGGTGAACGCCTTTGCGCTGCCTGGCGGATTTTTCTACGTGAATAGCGGTGTGATCCTGCACGCGGACTCCGAATCCGAAATGGCGGGCGTTATGGCCCACGAAATCGCGCACGTCTGCGCGCGCCACGGCACCAAGACCGCCACCAAGGGCGACATCACGCAGCTCGCCATGATCCCGGCCATGATCTTCATCCCCTACGGTTGGGCCGGATACGCGATGTATCAGGGTTTGAATCTCGCGATCCCGCTCACCTTCTTGAAGTTCACGCGCGATCAAGAGCGCGAAGCGGATTATCTCGGCACCCAATACATGTGGAAGGCCGGCTACGACCCCAACTCGTTCGTGGCATTCTTCGAAAAAGTCGAAGCCATCGAGAAGAAGGAGCCGGGGACGATTCCGAAAGTCTTCTCCACGCATCCGCCGACGCCTGACCGCATCGAAGCCGTCCAGAAGGAAATTGCCACCATTCTTCCCGCTCGCGATGAATACATCGAGTCAACCTCCGAATTCGATCTCGTGAAGAAGCGTATGCAAATGATCGAGTCGAATCAAAAAGTGAAGGACGGTGGTCCCAACAAGCCGACCCTGCGCCATAAGACGGCCAACAAGAAGGGCGGCACTACCACCACCGACACGGACACCAGTGACGACAGCGATCGGCCAACTCTGAAGAAGCGCCCCGACGATCAGCAGCAGCCCTGAACGGCCGTTCCGCAGCCAACATACCCGGTCGTCTTTCGTAGGGACGTTGCTTGCTGCGCTCGGAGGTAAGGTGGAAACGGCGGTCGCGGCAATCAGCGCGCGTGAACTTCCGCCACGCCCATTCGCTTGAGGCCTTCCGCATAATACTTGCGGTACAGGATGTCCCACTCTTCGCTGCCTTCCAGGATTTCCTTCTTTTGCGAGGCGATTTTGGTCCGAACTTCCGTGTCCACTTGCTCCTCGAGTTTCAGCAGCGACGTAATTATGGTGACCACTTCCTGACGGATGGTGTCGCGGTCTTCGACGAAATCTACTGCCGGGTTTGATACCAGAAAATCGATGATTCGGTGAGAGAGTCGGACGGTTTTTTCGCGGCTCAGACGCATATTAGCGGAGAATGAGTTTCCTTTCGCGGGCCAATTGTCCTTTCACTTTCTTGAACATGTCCTGGTACGACACGCCCGTGCGCTTCATTTCGTCCGAGTAGCGCGCCAGAATTTCGCGCACCTCTTCGTTGATGCGATCCTCAATGGTCACTTCCTCCGCCATCACCTGCCGCACCTGCTGCGTCAGTGCTTCGCTGTCCTTCGTTTCGACCATCTTGCCGGCCACCAGCCGCTTGACGATTTCTTTCGCCATGTAGCCGACGTAATCGCGAGAAAGAAGCATTCCGTTACGCTCCGTGTGCTCTCAAGAGCTTTTCAGTCTAACGGTTGCTCGCAAACAGTGTCAAGGCAAGCGCTGCGCGTTTGTTAAAGCCCTTTAGAAGTGTCCCCTGTGTTAACTCGTTAGAAGTGTTCCGTTTTTTGATTTTGATGTTGGTTGGTTCGGGCTTCTTTCGCTGCATCCCACTGCGCTTCACTTCCATCACTGCCGGCTTGGACGGCGCCGCGATCACCCGGCAACCGAGCAAGGACAGATTCGCGAACGTAACAATATTTCCATCGGAATCGAGAATGTGCGCTACAGGGGTGGACTTGCCAGCCCCGCCTCCGCCGGATCCCAGATTGCCATCGTTCCGGCAACCAGCGGTGGCTGACGAATTTTTATGACGCAGCGATTCGGTAGGGCGGCCGGGGCACAGGAGTGTCTCGACCTTCAGAAACTAAAATTCTCAGGGGAGCGCAAAAGCCTCCCCCGAGAATCTGTCGGGCACGCGTGAGGCGCGCCTATTTGTGTCCGTAGGCTGTGATTTTGCCGAGGCTGTCGCGGTGCGCTTCGGTGACCGTGAGGTCCGAGATCACCCGCCCAACCGCCGGGTTCTCCTTCGAACCAGCCATCATTCGCGTATAAGCCGTGTCCATTGCTTCAGCGTTTGGATAGATGATCGCGAGGTTGTACCCTCCCGGCGCGGCGGTGTGGATGTCCTGCTCGTCGAAGTTGTACATCAGGATGGTACCGTCGGCCACTTCGGAGTCGAGGACGGGCTGAACGTATTTCTTGACATGGTCCACCAGCGCCCCTCCCTCGCCCGGCTTGGCCTGCCAGAAAGTGACCCGAATGTATCCGGTCGCCCCCGAAGATGTCTTCCCGCCATGCAGCAGCGTGTGCTGGAAATAATCCTCGTGCTTGGTCACCGAAGCGTACGCGCCTCCGGTGGCGCCGGGTCGCAAGTTATCGAGCGCCTTCAAGATACCGGCTCTGTTCGTGGCAACGAAGAAATCCTCATGCGTGTAGCCTTCTGCGGTGTGCACGTAGACGTCAGCGCTGCCCCAGGCAACAATGGTCCCGTCCGAGACGAAGTGCTGCATGGCCGAGTTGGCCTGATCGCGCACCTTCTCAAACGCCGCCCACTGGGCGCGCGGGACAGCCCATTCTGAAACGTATGTGTAATAAGTCTGGTCTTGCGCCCATGCAGGTGTCGCCTGCAAGGCCAAACCCAACGCAAATGTAAACACGAAAGCCAACACAACAAACGTCCGCTTCAACATGCTTTTCCTCCCTGTGAGGTACTTGCGATCGAGAAAATTCCCAAAATGATGTGGTGAGATGCAGCCGAGAGGCCGGAAAAACATAACCAGAAATTACGTTTTGAGCGGAATTTCCGAGTCGAACACTATCAGCACGCTAACCTATACACTGGCCGCCCGCCCGTGTCAAGCCACATAAGCCGTTGTCGCCGCTCGTCTCAACGCTCGTTGACTTGCCTTCTGCGGCAAATTAAGATGTGCGCCTAATGGACAACCCCGGCTCCCTCATCGGACAGACTTTCTCGCATTACAACATTCTCAAACAGCTCGGCGCTGGCGGCATGGGTGTGGTTTATGAAGCCCAGGATTCGCAGCTCGGCCGCCGCGTGGCCCTGAAATTTCTCCCTCCCGAAATGGAGCAGGACACCCAGTTGCTTGAGCGCTTTCAACGCGAGGCCCGCGCCGCTTCTTCGCTCAATCATCCCAACATCTGCACCATTCATTCGATCGAGCAGCACGAAGGCCGCTATTTCATCGTCATGGAGCTGCTCGAGGGCGAGACGCTTGCGCAGAACATGAAACGCCAGAAAATGGACCTCGAGCAACTGGTGCCGCTCGCCACTCAGATCGCCGATGCTCTCGAGTCCGCCCACGCCAAAGGAATCGTGCACCGCGACATCAAGCCTGCAAACCTCTTCCTCACAGTTCGCGGTCAAGTGAAGATTTTGGACTTTGGACTCGCCAAGGTGAACCGTGACGAGATATCGCTGGGGGCTTCCGCCGCGCAGGCCGAGACCTTGGACCCCGGCTACAACCTTACTTCTCCCGGCGCAGCCCTCGGTACGGTCGCCTACATGTCGCCGGAGCAGGCTCGCGGCCAACTCGTCGACGCTCGCACCGATATCTTCTCCACCGGAACCGTGCTTTACCAGCTCGCCACCGGATCGCTTCCCTTTCAGGGAGACACCTCAGCAGTCATTTTCGACGCCATCCTCAACCGCGATCCCAAGCCGGCCGGAGAGCTGAACTCCTCTCTGCCCCCGGATTTTGTGCGCATCCTGGATAAAACTCTCGAAAAAGACCGCACCCTGCGGTGCCAAACGGCCACCGAACTAAAAACAGATCTCAGCCGCCTGAAACGCGACCTCGAATCGAGAAAACGGCGCGCCAGCGAGAAGAACGAGAAGACCGACTCTGATCATGGCCTCCCGAAGCACACGGGAACCGGAAAATCCGTCGCCGTTCTCTATTTCGAAAATTTAAGCGGCGCCAAGGAAGACGAATACTTGCGGGACGGCATCACCGAGGACGTCATCACCGAGCTCGCCAAGATTCGAGGATTGAACACTTTTTCGCGCCCCACGGTTCTTGCTTTCAGGGATAAATCGGTGACTCCGGCGCAGATCGGCCAGCAGCTCGGCGCGGCCTACGTTCTTACCGGCACCTTGCGTCGCTCCGGCGCACGCCTGCGCATCAGCGCTCAGCTCGTGGACACGCACACCGATTTTCCCCTCTGGTCGGAACGCTTCGACCGCGAGATGAAGGATGTTTTCGAAGTGCAGGACGAAATGGCCCGCAAGATCGCCGAGGCACTGCGCATCACTCTTTCCCCTCAAGAGCTCGAAGCCTTGGCCGACAAGCCCACGGAAAACCTGCAAGCCTACGATCTCTACCTGCGTGGTAAAAGATACGCGCGGCGGCAGACCCGCCAGGACGTCGAGTTCGCCTTGCAGATGTTCGAAAATGCAGTGTCGCTGGACCCCAGCTTCGCCCTCGCCTATGCCGCCTGTGCCAACGCCTGCTCGATGTACTACTCCATTTTCACCCGCGATCAGGTGTGGATTGAACGCGCGCGCGAGGCTTCCGGCAAAGCGGTAGCCCTGCGCTGGGACTTGCCCGAAACGCACGTCAGTCAGGCTTGGGTCCTCTACGCCGCTGGACTTCATGACGAGGCCGTACGCATGGTCAAAAAGGCCATCGAACGCAACCGTGGCTGCGACGGTGCCTATTACTTGCTGGGCCGCGCCCTGTTTGCCGCGGGACGCTACCAGGAAGTTTTGGACGTTGCGGAAGCGGCCATCGAAGCAAGTGGCGAGGACTACAACGTTTATGTGCCCATCATGAATTCTCTCGGCGCGCTGAGCAAACAAGAAGCCTCTCGCAACATGGCTCAGAGGTTCATCGGCGCGATCGAGACCCACTTGAAACAAGTGCCGGAAGATGCGCGGGCACGCGTCCTGCTGGCCGCCAAATTCGCCGAATTGGGACGCGAGGAAGACTCCCTGCGCGAACTCAACCTGGCCGTCACCTTGCGCGCTAACGAAGCCTCCATTCTTTACAACGCGGCTTGCGTCTACTGCGGCCTGAAAAAAAAGCCGGAGGCCCTGGATGCTCTGCGTAAAGCATGGGAAGCAGGCTCCAAGGATTCCGTGTGGGCGCGCCGCGACCCAGATCTATCCATCCTTCACGGCGACCCCGAGTTTGAGCGCCTCTACCCGGAGCATGCCCCGCCCCTCGCCTCCGCCTCAAGCTAACCACGAAGGTCCTTCGGGCCGGGGAAGTTAGACTCCGTAGATGGGATTTGCGTTCCCGTCACGGTCAACTCATGATAAGGCGAATAACTGGAAACTGACCCCTACCGACCCACTTCGACTACAAAGTGCGCTAAGTCAGACCCAGAGGCTCGAGCGCGGGCGAATAACGGCGTATTGGAAGCTGAAGCCTTACCGGGCCCAAGCCATGCCATCCGCGTACTTCCCCGCTTCGATCAGCGCCTGCACCTTCCACTGTGCTAGGTCGATCGCGGCGACTTCATGGCTTTCGCCGCAGGAGACGTAAGCCACCAGTCCGTCAGGGCGCACCAGTATCGCCGACGGATGCTTGGGCACATCGATGGTTCGCACCACCTTCAGCGTTCCCCGGTCGATCACAGCCACTTTGTCGAGGGATGGAATCGCCACCAGCAGCCAGCGGCCATCTTTCGTCGAAGCCGAACCATACCCCGTCCCCGGCAGCGGCACCCACTTCGTGATCTTATTCGTGGACGTGTCGATCACCGCCAATCGCGGCTTCGTCTGGTCGGACGTGAACACCATCCTGTCGTCATTTGAAATCGAGATCCGCTGGACCTGCCCCGCAATAGGAATGATTGCGACGGTCTTGCGCGCCGCTAAGTCCAGCACCGACACAGTGCCCGGCCCGACGTTCGCCGTGTAACCGCGCCGCCCATCGTGCGAGATCGCCAGCATGTGCGATTCGGCCTGCCCGGTCGGGACGGAGCCGATGACTTTGAGCGTCCGTGGATCGACGATAGCTACCGCCTTGTCGAGCTCCGTCGTCACGTAAAGCATCCCGCTCACCGGATCGTAAACCGGAAGATGCGGCCGCACTCCGTGTCCAAAGTCAATCTTTCCAATCACTTTGCGCCTGGCGATATCAACTACGTCCATGTAACGGCCGTCGCTCCCCGGCTTGCCCACCCCTGAATCGCCGTAGATTGGCACGTAGGCGGTTCGCCCATCCGGCGACGCCGCCACCTCATGTCCGGTAATCCCGCTTTCAGGCACTGTGGCAATCTGCCGGCCCGCCTCGGGATCAATAATGCTGAGGTCGTGGTCATCCTGGTTTGCAACCAGCAGCAAGGATCTTGCTGCAGTTGCTGCACTAATTTTGGCTCCTTGAATCGGCAAAAAAATAGCGCCGATACCGCAAAAAAAAAGAAGGCACGGCACGATGAATTTTTTCATGCGCGGGAGTGTATCAAGTTTCGAGCGCCGTTTCGACCGCCCGCCGCCTCCATCCGGCGTCATCCTGTGCCCGTTCTTCTGATATTCTGGGGCGTGGCGCCTGCGGCAATCGTATCCGTCGCCTCCACAAATCTTGCACGCGAGGAATCATTGCCCGTGAATCCATCCACGCACGCAGCACGAACCGGCGCAAAGCGCGCCGCGAATTTCAACGCGGGCCCCGGCGCGTTGCCTTTGCCGGTCCTCGAACGCATCCGCGAAGAGCTGTTCGATTACCGCGGCACCGGCATGTCCGTGATGGAAATGAGCCACCGCTCGCCGGAATTCGAGGAAATCAATTCGGGCGTCGAAGCGCGGCTCCGCAAACTCCTGGCAATACCCAGTGAATACGCGGTTATCTTCGTGCAGGGCGGCGGCAGCATGCAATTCACCATGGTCCCCATGAATCTTTATCTGCCGGGCAAGCCCGTGGATGTGCTGCACACTGGCGCGTGGACGGCGAAAGCCATCGCGGAATTGAAAAAAGGCACGCCGTACCGCCTCGCCGCATCAGTCGAGGCGCAAAAATTCACGCGCGTTCCCCGCCCCGGCGAAATCTCGCTCGCGCCAGATGCCAGCTACGTTTACATGGCGACGAACAATACAATCGAAGGAACCCAATGGACCGAGATGCCCCGCACCCGTGAAATTCCGCTCGTTGCGGACATGTCCTCGGACATTTTGTCGCGTCCCGTGGACGTGCCCCTGTTCGGACTGATTTTCGCCGGCGCGCAGAAAAACCTCGGACCTTCCGGCGTCACCGTGGTCATCGTGCGCAAAGAACTCGCCGAGCGCGCCGGTACAAATCTTCCCGCCCTGCTTCAATATCGAACTCACATCAAAGACCACTCTCTCTATCACACGCCGCCGACGTTCGCGGTCTACATCATGGGCCTCGTCCTCGAATGGGTCGAGGAGCAAGGCGGAGCGGCCGGAATGTCGAAACGCAACGATGCCAAGGCCGAACTTCTTTACGATGCGATTGATTCGAGCGGCGAATTCTACAAGTGCCCGGTCGAAAAGACATCGCGATCGAAGATGAATGTGGTGTTTCGCGTCGCAGGCGGAGACGAGGCAACCGAGAAGCAATTCGTCGCCGAATCGGCCGCCGCTGGCTTGGTGGGGCTTGCCGGGCACCGGTCGGTGGGCGGGATGCGCGCGTCGCTTTACAACGCGGTGAGCATCGACAGCGTCGAGGCCCTAGTGGCCTTCATGCGCGATTTTCAGAAAAAGCGCGGCTAGTGTCGCATAACCGGAGGGGAGACTCGTCGGGTCGTCTTGCGTCTCGCTTCGCATACGCGGAAGAGCACTTCGCCGGGATCCGTACGCGCGGAGGCCACAGGAGCTTTTGGATCCTCTTTGTACGTTCTTCTGCTCCCGACGTGGTATTGGCAACAGCCCGTTTTCTAAAACAGGTTCCAGAGGAATTGATTGTAGACTTCGTGGTGGTACTGCACTTCGGCCGGCTTGACGAACGTTCCGAGCGAACGCGAGCAACGGTCGGCGGACGCTTCTTTCAAATCCGCATAACGATTTTTCACGTCCTCGCCGAGCAGCTTGGTGGTCCAGTCCGCTTTCCGGAAATGATTCATGGCGGTGTAGATATTGTCGGGCAGAAAACGCTCGGCCTGGCGCAGGTTCTTGATCTTCGCGATGTCCCCATCGAGTCCGGTCCGGAAAATCGAGTACATCACCAGGTAGGGATTGGCGTCGGGCGCGACCGAACGAACTTCCACGCGCGAGCTTTTCTCGTTTCCGATAGGGATGCGCACCATCGAGCCGCGATCGACCGCCGACGCCTTAATCTGGTTCGGCGCCTCGAAGTGCGGATCGAGGCGGCGGAACGCGTTGACGCTGGAATTGAGCATCAGGCAAATGTCGTTCGCATGCGTGAGGATGCGGTCAACAAAAGTCCACGCAGACTTGCTCATCTTCTCGTCGCCCTTGGGATCCCAGAACGTGTTCTTTCCGCCTTTGCTGACGGAAACGTTGGTGTGCATGCCGTTGCCGTTGACGCCGACCACGGGCTTCGGCAAAAAAGACGCGGTCAAACCCATTCTGGTGGCCACTTGGCGGCAGATGAGTTTATAAAGCTGTATTTGATCGGCGGCTGCAACCACCTCCCCATAGCCGTAATTGATCTCAAATTGCGAGGGAGCAACTTCGGGATGGTCCTTCTCGTTCTGAAAACCCATGGAGCGCTGCACTTCCGCTGTCGTGTCGATGAACGTGCGGAGCGGGTCGCCTGGCAGCGAATGGTAGTAGCCGCCGGTGTTGACGTATTCGAATTTTCCCGTTTCATGATAATGCTGCTCCGCGTCGGCGCCGTTGAAAAGGAAGCCTTCAATTTCGTTCGCCGCGTTCAGCGTGTAGCCTTCCTTCTTGTGCAGATCTTCCGCGAAGCCTTTCAAAACGCCGCGGATGTCCGCGCTGTACGACGACCCGTCCTTGTCAATCACCTCGCCGAATACAAGGACCTTGCCCGAGCCAAAGACGTCGGCGGGCGCCCAATAGAAAGCGCTCCAGTCCATGGCCAGGCGAAGATCGCTTTCGCGCTGCGCCGTGAAACCCCGGATTGATGAGCCGTCGAACGTGAGATTGTCCCAGCTCTTGATGAGGAACTTCTTGTCATAGTCGAGCATGTGCAGCCGGCCCTCGAGGTCGCTGAAAAGCACGGTCACGGCCTTGATGCGCTTTTCGTCCGTGAGGTATTTGATGCGCTCTTCCTGGATCTTGTGGGCGGCAACGCGCTTGGTGCGCTGCTCCTTGGCGTTCAAATTCAGTTCTTCGAGCTCGTCGTAGGAAAGCGCCAGGAAATTACGGAGTTCGCTTGGCATGAATCTCCTCGTGATCGGATAGACTTCGACTCGGCGGCCAAAATTCTGCAACGGGCATATGGGGTTGGTCGTTGCGTAGAGTAAACGCGAATTTCGCAAGGGTCAAATCAAAAATCGAGCCGCGCCAATTTTTTGAGAGACAATTTGTCGGTCCCGCGACAGGACGCGAATCTGGTTCCATGCAGTCGCGGCAGGGATTCAGGCTTTTTCTTTTGAACGGCTTGGCCGACGGTTTGAAACTTCGAATTTCTCCCGTGAATCTTTTTTCGGCGAAAACCTATCACATGGTTCGGAAATGAAAGAACCGTCAAACCATGCGCATCGCGAGCCGAGCCCTGAAAGCGCGATGCACGATTTGGACTTGGTCGATCGAATCCTGGCGGGCGAAGCACGCGCCTTCGAGCCGCTCGTGCGCCGTTATGAGCGCCGTGTGTTCCGCGTGACGCTCGCGATTCTCGGCAATATTGAGGACGCGGAAGAAGCCATGCAGGACACGTTCGTCAAGGCTTACCGGCACCTTAGCCAGTTTCGCCGCGAATCTCGCTTCACCACCTGGCTGACGCGTATCGCGATTAACGAGGCGCTTCAGAAGCGGCAGACACAACGGAACTTCGTCCCAATCGAGGACGCGGAAGCCGCCGGTGCGGATTTCATGCCCCAGCGGTACCAGTCCTGGCGGGCTGATCCCGAGAAACTGCACGGAAAACAAGAGATTCGTCGAATGATCGAGGCGGCTATCGAATCTCTGGCACCGATTTACCGCGAAGTGTTGGTGCTTCGGGACCTGGAGGGCTTGACCGCCGAGGAAGCCGCGGACGCGCTGGGACTCAAGATACCGGCGATGAAATCCCGGCTGCTCCGCGCCCGTCTGATGGTGCGCGAGCAACTTGCGGGCGCGTTCGAAAACCCATCCACCCTGAAGAGAAAAATCGTGGCGAGGGCCGTGGAAATTCGTGAAGCCGTGGCAACGACCCTGATACGAGTGGCCGGGCGATGAGGACATCATGACATCAATTCTGAATTGCAAGGAAGTGCTGGCAAACCTCTCTTGCTACATGGATGGGGACGGCGCGCCCGGCGTCCGGAAATCCATTGAGATGCACGTGGTCCGGTGCCGAAAGTGCCGCGTCATCGCGGATACCACGCGCCAAACGCTCGAACTTGTCCGGAACGCTGATCCCTTCCAGGTTCCGCTCTCTGTAAGCGCCCGGCTGTACGAGCGGATCGAAGCGGTATTGTCGGGACGATGAGGCCTTCGAGGGCGGTGTTGGCAGGCGATTTGCCTTTCCAGGGCATCTAATCTGCAAGTCGATTATAATGGTCCGCGCCGGTCGTCCACCCCTCCAGCCGGCCAGGGCCAATGAGAAAGGCTGTGAACCTCAACAAGATTGTCGCTGTAGATGTCACGGAAAAAAGTAGCTAATCTCAAAGGAGAATATATACATGAAGAAGCTGGGCATGGGGTTGATTACCGCACTGCTGGCTTGCGTCACGCTTGCTTACGCCGCTCCGAAGGACCACACGTTCACTGGCGAAATCATGGACAACATGTGCGCCAAGAACGGTTCGCATGACGCGATGATGAAGAAGGAAAACATCGCCAACGCGAAAGACTGTACCAACGGATGCGTAAAGATGGGCGGCAAGTACGTGCTTTACAACAAAACCACAAAGCGAACCTATCAGCTCGACGATCAGACGAAACCGGTGGATTATGCGGGCCAAGACGTAAAGGTGATGGGCTCGTACGACCGGGCAACACACACCATTCACGTCAGTAACATCGAAGCTGCTTCTGGGACGTAGCATTTTTCGGGAGGGCTGGTGCAAGTGCGCTGGCCCTTTTTTTTTCCGCGCGGTTCCCCGCTGGTAAGAGCGTAAGGATACGGCAATGATAAGGCGATGTGTTGTTGTGCTTATCGCGATCGCGGTTATCGTTGTCGCTGGAATCATAGCAGCGTCGCGATTCAACCTGAGCGCACTGCCTGAGCCGGGCCGCTTCGAAGTGTATGTGGCCACGAAGGGCAAGCACTTCTTGGTTCGCGCCCGCAGCCGCGATGGAGTGCCAGGAGAACCTGCATCGAGCCCCGCAAGCGTTGACGAGGGCGACACGCTATTTGGAACGGACTGCGCGGCCTGCCATGGGGCGAATGCGCATACACCCACCGATGCGGGCCGCTGGATGTATCCCCGGGCTGCGGATTTGACTTCGCCTGAAGTGCAATCCTACTCAGATCGAGAGTTATTCTGGATCGTGAAAAATGGCATCCGCCTGAGTGGAATGCCCGCCTTTGGCAGAGTCGAGCCGGACGAGCATATCTGGGACTTAGTTCACCACCTGCGCACTTTGCGAAATGGGCAGCGACACTCCTCTCAGTAGACTGGCTGAAACACAATTCCTCACAAAAAATTCTTCTCCCGGGAAAGGCCCTTGGGCCCGCTGACGAAGGGGCTCCCGCGCTCGTAGAAGCGCAGCAGCCGGTGGGCTTCTTTGGTGATGCCAATGCGAACGCTTGTGCCGATAGCGTCGCTACCACGCACGGACGTCCCTAGCCATAGCGGCCCCGGCGCGCAAAGATCGATGCCATCGAGGCGCGGGCCGATGCGAAGCGCTTCTGCCACTCGGCCCGGCCCCCGTGCCAGATCAAGCAAACGCTTCGTTCCGCGACGGCGTTCGATCAAATCGATACCCTCGATCGGCTCGATCGCGCGAATCAAGACTCCTGCACCGATTCCCACGGATTCGGCCGATACGTTGAGCATGTAGTGCATGCCGTAGCAGAAATAAACGTACGCGTGGCCGCGTTCGAGAAAAAGAGACCGATTGCGCGGCGTGGGGCCGATGAAGGCATGCGCGGCCGCGTCGCCGGGAATGTACGCCTCCGTTTCGACAACGCGTCCCGCGATTCTGCGCGCAGCGGAACCGAGAGTAAACTCGCGCACAACGCTCTTGCCGATTAAGTAGCGCGCGAGTTCCACGGCATCACAGGGAAGTTCGCCGCGCCGGAGTCGGCGGATGCGGCGGACGACGTGCTCAGGCGGCGCCGCAACGATGGGTGACTGCGAAGACATAGTCACCAAATTCTAGCAAGTTTCCTGCCGAGAACGAGTCTCAACAGTCTGCGGAGAGCACCGGCAGCGCCCTCCAGTCGGTATGCCGATTGTCGGCTGGCAGAGCACGGATCTCGAACGCGAAGTCAGGAGCGGCTGGAGCGCGCAATTCCGTCGGGGTGGTATTTGCGCTGCTGCCTTCGGGACGGCCGTCGCACCCGGCCCCGCAACTCTCGCGAGCACCGGGAGAGCATCGACAAGAACCCAAACAACGGGCGATGTTCCCTTCCGCCTCCCTGCCTTCAGGCGGGGATTCCAGCCCAACCCCTCCGTTTACTCTTAGCACGCCGCCAACGAGAGACGTTGCGCGTTTGACGTGCAGTTCCGGGTTAAGCTGGTGTTTGCTGCAAAGCGGCCGGAGTTCGTACCCATGGCGGAGAGATCGCTGCATCGGCGTTCTTCTCAAACCCGGAGACTTGAATGGCGGACATCAAACCACTTACCCAAGGCTCGGCAGCCGATAGCGGCGCCGACAAGCGCCGAACGCAACGAGTACAGATTGCCATGCCCGTGATCGTGCGCGGGAAAAGCGGCACGCAGAATTTCGACGAAACCACCAATACGGTCACCGTAAACGCCCACGGCGGGATGCTCCTGTTGCAGGCCAGAGTCGGGCGTGGCGATAAGGTGATGATCCTGAATCCAAAGACCACCGAAGAGATGCCTTGCACGGTCGTCTTTATCGGTCAGCGAGAAGGCACCCGTACCCAAGTCGGAGTCGAATTCGCCGAGCCGTCGCGCATTTTCTGGCGGATCAACTTCCCCCCAGAGGACTGGAATCCTTCTCAGCGAAAAAAGGCCGGTCCGCTGACGTCTTCCGCGGTACCGCAGCCGAAGAAGCCTGGTTAACGCCGGCGATTAGTTCGTTGTGATGTGCTCGCCCGGTAACCGCGGTCTCCAAGGCTTCCTGGTTGCAAAGCTATTTGTAAGACGCTGAATTACATGAAGTTACGGGTTTTTCTCGGGCTCCGAACTTTAGTCCCGCAGCTTCTGGTACGCCTGGTCTATAGGCACAGGCGCGCTTCCCCTTTACATTCAGTTCCAGCGGCAAGTGCATCGCAACGGAGCAAACATGAGCCTACTTGTCACACAGGCCCACTCTGGTGAGGTTAAAACAAAGCGGAAAAAATCGCCCAGCGACGATCGCCGCCGCGCACGCCTGAAGGTTTCGCTGCCCGTGCAGGTGCAGCCCTTTGACGCTCGGTTCGCGGACATCGTGGACGTCGGCGAAGTGACGGACTTCACCCGCCACGGCCTCTATTTCGCCACCTGTATGCCCCATTACTTCCTGGGCATGCGACTGATGCTGAGGTTCCCGTACGGCGACGGGATCGAGGCGCACAAGAAGTTTCTCGGCACGATCGTGCGGCTGGAAGACAGGCCGGACGGCAATCGCGGCGTCGCAGTTCAGTTTATTATTTGAAGAAAAGCATCGAGTCCGGCCGGATAAGACCCGGGGGCGCACCGAAGCAGGCGCGAGTATTTGACTCAATTTGCGGTTCACACAGGAGATGGGGATAACCGACATGCACGATCCGAAACACAATAATGGCTCGAACGGCAGCAGCTACAGCGCCGGCGCCGGAAAGTCCTCAAGCACGCTCGAAGCGGATCGCCGCAGTGCCAATCGCCAGATATTCACCGCCACTGCCGAAGTGGTCGAATTCCTCTCGGGTGCGCGGTTTTCCACGCGAACGATGGACCTGGGCCCGGGCGGATGTTTTGTTGACACTCTCAATCCCTTTCCCGTTGGATCGAAGGTCCATGTAAAGCTAAGCAACGGGAAGTCGTCGTTCGAAACAGGCGGCCTCGTCGTCTACTCGCAGAACGGCCTGGGAATGGGAATCGCGTTCACAAACCTGAGCGCAGGCCAGCAAGTGGCGCTGACCGCATGGCTTTCAGGTAGCGCAGTTGGGCGCGAAGCTGCGCCAGATATGCCCGTCAAACCCAAGAATATGGCTCCAAATCAGGGAGCAGACCGCGCCACGATTGTCCGGCTTGTCCGTCTGCTGATCGGTAAGGGCCTGTTGACCGAATCGGAAGGCACATCTGTGCTGCATGAGCCGCTGATTTGACCTGCGCTGGCCCGTTCTGAATACCACCATTTACCCGCCACCCGAGGGACGGCTCCCTCTTTTACCCGTGATGGTGGATTGACCACAGTTTTACCCGTCACCCTGCATCTATTTCCCACACCTGGAAAATTTTCCACGAACCCTGTCAATTTGACAGGTTCTAGTACCATCTAAAGCGTTTGTTTCCAGCGACGCTTCGTTTTCGCTCGTGGTAGCCTTATTGCACTAACAAACTGCGGGGGAAATAATGGGAGAGCGCCGTAAGGCCCGAAGATATGAGGTGTATTTGCCTCTCCAAGTTTGTGTCTCCGGGCTCCGCCCGGCTGAGTTCCACACCGCGCAACTTCGAGATATTTCGCGAACCGGTATCTTCTTTCATTCGGATGTCGAGTTGGCACAAGGCGAAGGCTTGGAATTGACCTTTGCGTTGCCCACGGAAAAGGATTGCGGCGCATCGGTGCTGGTGCGAGCAAGCGCGAAGGCCGTGCGGGTTTCCGAGCTCGAAGGCGAGATCGCCCCGATTTACGGGGTTGCCGCTGCCATTGATCGCATCGATTTCGTCCGCCCCGTCGTATCCTCAGCCGCATAACGCCGCTGCCAAGCGCCGTTCACTCGCGACAGCAGCGTACTGGATTCCTTCCTCCTCTTCTCATTCCTTTCATCGCCCACCCTTTCGCAAAAGGCCGCCTGCGAAGTATGCTCGTCGTTCCATGAATCACGCTTGCGATTCCACGCGGATCGAACGGATCGAGGGAATGGTACTCGCCTCGCTGTGCGGCGGCTCTGTAACGCGCCAGGTAAGGGACGACGTCGTGCGCGGGCTCGCCGGCTACGAATGGAACAGTGCCGAACACCGCATCGTGTACGACGCGATTCGCCGCCTCGGCGCTGAGCCCGCGGAAAGGTTGCGGGAACGTTTACCGGCGGAGACGACGCGCATGGGCTTTCCGGACGTCGAATGGGAGAATTACTTGCGTTGCGACGAATCAGGCGCGGCGCAACGCACAACGGCCGTCGAGCTTGCGGATGAATTGCTCTCGATAGCGCGGGCGGATTTGCGCGAACCGTAGAATGCCGCCCATGCCGCCCCTCTGGCGCGATATCGGAAAATGACAACGCCGGCCTCCCGAGACGAAAGCGTGTCCCCGAACAGCCAGCCGACCCTGCGCTGGCTTGCGCTGGCGGATGTGACGTTGCTGCCCGCCTTGATTCTCTGCTTTATCTGGCAATTGCAATTCACAGCGCGATGGACGTGGACCATTTTCGCCGTGTGGCTCGTCGCGAGCTTTTTGCTGCATCACGACACGCCAAAGACACTGGGCTTCCGCGCGGACAATCTCTGGTCCGCCACAAAGCTCGCGATGGTCGCCTTTGGCGTGATGGCTGCCGGGCTTCTCGCCATCGGGATCGTTCTTGGCGCACCCCACCGTTTGCCGCCTCATTTGTTTTCGTGGAAGCGGCTGGGCAGTTACGCTGCCTTCTGCCTGTTGCAGCAGGTGGCCCTTAATTCCCTGGTACAGAATCGCATGTTATTTCTCCTAAAGCGGAATTGGATTGCCGCATTGCTCACCGGCACGGTTTTTGCGGCGTGCCATTGGCCGAACCCGGTGCTCGTACCGGTAACTTTCGTTGGGGGCGCCGTGATGGCCTGGATATTCGGCCGCGTGCGCAACATTATCCCTCTGGCAATCGGGCAGGCGATCTTAGGCTCGCTTGTTTTCTGGGCTTTTCCGATGGCATGGCATCATCACATGCGCGTCGGTCCAGGCTACTACGGCATGCCGCGATAGGGCGCGCTCGCCGCCAGCCTTTTCTTTTCCGACGGCGGCGAAGCGGGCTGAACTAGCGTGCTGGTTCTTTGCGGTGGCTGTGGGATTCCATAATCGGCCGGAGAATCGGGTAGAACTGGACGAACACGTTGTCGTCAGCGGCATTCTTCACGTGGCAGGAGTAGCAGTCGCTCTTGGGAAACGCTTTCGCGCTTTCCTTCAGGTGCGAAGCTTCGCCAAAACCGAAGTACGCCCATCCTTCCGGAAAGTGCGCGTGATCTTTCACCGAGAAATTCAGCTCGTCGAATTGTCCTTCGAAATATCCGGCGTGGCCCGGCGCCACCTTTTCCGCCGGCTGATAGAGAGCCAACGCCATCATGGTTTTCTCGGGGAACTTGCCGGTCTCTCGATAGGCCTTATAGGATTCCGGGCGGATGTAGACGTTGTGAAATTCGCCCGGCCCCGGCACTTGCCCGCCATTGTAGCTGAGGCCTGTGGAAGCTCCCACGAACACCCAGGTCTCGAAATCTTTTGGCCGCAGCAGCGCGCCAGCCGAATCGTATTGCGGATCTCCGGTGTGCATGGCCGGTGCCGCAGCCACACCGGATCGCCCGCGCAGCGCTACACCCGATGCGACGATCCCCAGAACCACTACAATCACCGTGTATCCCAGCGTCCGCATTGTGATTCCTCCGCGAAACCGGCCTCGTTTCATTCGCTGCGCAAAGCTACATTCGGGTCAATGGACGCCGCCCTCCGCGCCGGCAACAATGTTGCAATCACCGCCGCGGCAATCAGCACAAAAGCGACTCCGGCAAATGTCAGCGGATCCGTAGGCCCCACTTCAAAGAGAAATGATTTGAGTATGCCCGTCAGCGCGAACGCTCCGAGCAGTCCGAGTCCCACTCCCAGAAGCACCCACGCGAGTCCCTGCCTCAAAATCATGCGGAGGATCGCGGAGGGCTGCGCGCCAAGCGCCATGCGGATTCCAATCTCGCGAACCCGCTGGCCCACCGCGAGCGCCATGATTCCACCAATTCCGGCCGCCGCGATCAGCAGCGCGAGGCCCGCGAAAATTCCGAGAAGACTCGCCATCACGCGCGGCGAAGCGATCGCGTCGCTTTGCGCCTGCTCGAGCGTCAGAACCTTGCTGACCGCGGTTTGCGAATCCACATCGTGGATGGCTCGAATCGCGGCGCGCGCCATGCTTCCTGGGTCGGCTGCGGTCCTCACGATCAGCGCAGAGGGCTGCGGATTTTGCGTCTGTGGCAAGTAGAATTGCGCTGCCGCCGGTTGTATCACTCCGAAATCACGGACGTCCCCGACGATGCCCACAACGGTCATCCACGTCTTCCCGCCGTCAGCCGAGACCCGCTTCCCCACCGGGTCCTCATTCACCCAGTACCGCCGTTTCATCGCTTCGTTGACGATCGCCACCTGAAGTGTTTTTGTCTCGTCCGCGCGCGAAAACTCGCGCCCCTCCATCAAAGGAACGCCCAGCGTTTTGAAATACTCCGGCGACACAAGCACAAAACTTCCCACCGGCGGCGCTTCCGACGCGCTGAGAGTCTGTCCCTCGATCTGAAATGATGTCGAAATCGCGCCCGGTCCGGCGGTCACGATCTCCGGCTGCATCGGATACGACGAAGTCACCGCCGCCGAGATCACTCCCGGCTCCGATTCAACCCGCTCGACCACTTTCTTCCCAATGTCAGCGTATTGGTCGGTCGTCGTGTATTTGGAAAAATTAAACGTCATCCTCATTGCCAGCACGTGTTGCGGTACAAATCCCGGATTCACTTCCTGCATTTTCATCAGGCTTCGCAGCATCAGGCCCGCCCCGATCAGCAGCATGAACGAAAACGCCACCTGCGAGACGATCAGCGCGCTCCGAAACCGGTTGCGATGCGAGCCGCCGCCGGCGCCCGCGCCTGCGCTTCCTTCCTTCAATCCCGAACTCACGTTTACGCGTCCAAAGAGCGCTGCAATGCTCCCGAACGCGACGCTCGTTCCCAGAGCCGCTAGCAGCGTGAATAACAGCGCATCCTTGTCGATCTGAATTTCGCGCGCGCGCGGCGTCAGTCGCGCGGCAAACTCCGTCAGTAGGCCGAGGCTTCCATACGCGAGAAACAGTCCCGCGATTCCGCCCGCCAGCGCCAGCAAAAAACTTTCCGTCAGAAGCTGCCGCAAGAGCCGGCTTCGCCCCGCGCCGAGCGCCGTGCGAACCGCGAGTTCGCGTTCGCGCCGCACCATCCGCGCGAGAGTCAAATTCGCCACGTTGGCGCACGCGATCAGCAGCACGAAGGCCGCTGCTGCCAGCAGCACCAGAAGCGTGGGTCGCGCCTTGCTGGTGAGCTCCTCGCGCAGCGACGACGCCTCCGCTGTATAACCGATGTTGTCCGGATACGATTTCGGGTACGCGCTTCGCAGGCGTCCCGCAATCGTCGCGAGGTCGGCTTGCGCCGATGCCAGCGACACGCCCGGCTTGAGCCGCCCGAACACTTCCATCATTCGCGCGTCGCGGTTGGCGATAAACGCCTTCGCTCCGCGGAACGGGCACGCGGATGAAGGCATGTAAACGTCATTGTCGTGCGGATATTGCGGCACCGGCGGCAGCACCCCCACCACGGTGTGAACCTTGTCGTTTAGTTCAAACGTTCTCCCCACGATATTCATATCGCCGCCGAAGCGCCCTTTCCAATATTCGTAGCTCAGCACCAGCACCGCCGGCGCGCCGGGCTCGTCATCTTGGGCCACAAATGTGCGCCCGAGCAGCGGCTTGATTCCGAAAAACTCGAAATAATTTGGCGAAACCACTCCCGCCGTCACGCGATCGGGGTCGCCGTGTCCGAACAAAGTAAACGACATGGAATGGTATTCCACCAGCCCCGAAAGCGTGCGAGTCTGGTCGCGGTAATCCTCGATCTCATGTACCGAGAAACCGATATCGTCCTGCCCGACCTTGCTTTCCTGCTGCCGGACAAACACCAGTTGGGATCCATTCGGATACGGCAAAGGGCGCATCAACACGGCATGCACTACGCTGAAGAGCGCCGTGTTGACCCCGATTCCCAATCCCAGTGTGATGATCGCAATCGTCGTGAAGCCCAGATTGTTGCGCATCATCCGAAACGCGTAGGCGCAATCGCTCTTCAGGATCTCCCAATGTTCGCGCGGCGCGGTGCTGAATATTCCGCTCAGCGTTTCCGCCCACAACCTCAGGAGTCCCACCATACCGCCTCGTTCGCCCGCTTCCCGATGCTGTTCGCGGAACACGCCTTCCATTTCGCCTCCGTAATTCGCGCAAAAATCTGCTGGGAACACCCTAAGGAGCTTCCGAAAGAGCTTCTGCGACCAGGACGTGCTGTTTGTCTGCATGTCGAAAGTCCTTCCTATATGGTTTCCGGCTTCCGGAAGAGTCTCTTTGCGTGCGCCTGGGTCAGCGCTTCCTGCATGCGTTCCGCTTCGGCCACCGCCACTTCCCTGCCGAACTTTGTCAGGCCGTAATATCGGCGACGCTCGTCGTCGAGCCCGGCTTCCGGCCGGCGATCCGATTCGCGTATCAGCCCGGAGCCCTCCAAACGCGCCAGATTTCCGTAGAGCGTGCCGGCGCTCAGATGTACTTTGTTGTCGCTGCGCCGCGCTACTTCCTTGATGATCGCGTATCCGTGCTTTTCGCCATCCGCCAGCGCCAGTAGAATGTGGAAAGCGGCCGGGGTAAGGGGCAAGAATTCCTCGGTTTCCTTTTTTCGGCCCATCTTGGTTCCCCTTCCACACTATCTAGCAGAGCGAACCAAGGCGCGATTCCTGCCCGAATGGACGCTTCGCCAGCTCTATCGTTTGCAGTAAGACTATATCGTCAGGCGGTATAGTTGCACATTCAATGCCAGTGAGACACCGAAAAAAGTAACCGGCAAATGAGCGACTTACGCGCCGCAACATCCGATGACCCCGCAAAAGGCTGTCCGCTCGTGGGACGTGACGTTGCGTCGCCGGACACCTATTCTCAGGCTTTGGCTGCCATGAGAATCTGGCTATTAAGACCAAATTGTGATTAGTTGTTAGCACAGGAGGTCATCATGGCCACGAAAAACGACAAGCGCTCCCCCGGATACAATCAGCTCGCGGAAGGCACGAAGCAATCCCGCCCCATCCTTCACCAGCATGCGCGGGAAATTCAACCTTACGGAAAAATCGCCCGGCTTCCGATCGCCCTTGACGAAAAAGTCTGCCAGGAGAGCGTCGAAAATTTAAATCAGCTCCTGGCCGACACAATGACGATTCGCGATCTCTACAAGAAGCACCACTGGCAGGTGGCGGGCCACACGTTCTATCAAATCCATCTGCTCTTCGATAAGCATTTCGGCGAACAGGTTGAGTTGGTGGACGAAATTGCCGAACGCATTCAAACACTTGGCGGCATCAGCCTCGCGATGGCGCCCGATATTGCGGAAACCACGCTGATTCCCCGTCCGCCGCGTGGCCGTGAAGAGCTTCCCGTTCAGCTTTCCCGGCTGCTCGAAGCGCACGAAATCATCATCAAGGAAGTTCGCGCGATGGCCAAGCAGGCCGATGATTCCGGCGATGACGGCACCAACGACTTGCTGG
>JANWJR010000139.1 GCA_025451835.1 Candidatus Acidiferrales bacterium
ACCAGCACGGCGATCGAAACGAGAATGAAAGCGAAGAGAGTGCCGATGTTTGAGAGGTTGACGAGCGTGCCGATGTCGAAGATTCCCGCCGGGATGGCAACGAACAGCCCGGCGACCCACGTGGAAACGTCCGGCGTGCGGAACCTTTTGTGTACGCGGGAGAAAATGGGCGGCAGCAAGCCGTCGCGGGACATTGAAAACCAGACGCGAGCCTGGCCTAGTTGAAAAACCAGAATCGAAGAGATCATGCCCATCAGCGCGCCAGCAGTGACCCAGCGGTTCGTTATGGTGAGGCCGATTGCTTCGAGCGCATTTGCAACCGGAGCGGCATTGCCGAGCTTGGTCCAGTGCTGGATTCCGGTAAGAACGAGCGCGACGGCGACGTAAAGAAACGCACAGATGAAAAGCGACGCGAGAATTCCGATGGGCAAATCGCGCTTGGGATCTTTGCATTCTTCGGCGGCGGTCGAGACGGAATCGAATCCGATGTAGGTGAAAAATACGATGGCGCCGCCGGTCAGAACGCCTTGCGTGCCGTTCGGGAAAAACGGCTTCCAGTTCGCAGGGTGGATGTACTTGCTGGCGACGATGCAGAAGACCGCAATGGCCACGATCTTGATGGCGACCATCGCGGTGTTTGCGCTGGCCGACTCGCGGATGCCGATGACGAGGAGGACGGTGAGAAACATCACAATCAGAAATCCCATGATATTGAAGTGCAGGGACCAGCCCGTCATCGGAGAAAATGCGGGCGTGCTGATCGCATCCGGTAAATGGAGGCCGAAGGAATCGAGCAGGCTATTGAGATAAGCCGAAAAGCCGACGGCGACGGCCATATTGGAAACGGCGTACTCGAGAATCAAATCCCAGCCAATGATCCAGGCGACTAATTCGCCGAGCGTCGCGTACGTGTACGTGTAAGCGCTGCCCGCGATGGGAATCATCGAGGCCAGTTCCGCGTAGCAGAGTCCGGCGAGGCCGCAAATAAATGCCACCGCGAGGAACGAAACAGCAATGGCCGGGCCTGCCCCGGGCCGCCCGGTGACGCCGAGCGCGTGGGTGCCGTGCATGAGAACGTCGAGCAATGGCGCCTGAAGGATGGAAGGGTACAGATCGGTTTCGCCGGCTGCGGCGGTGCCAGTGGTGATAAAGATACCGCTTCCGACGATGGCACCGATGCCGAGGGCCGTGAGACTAAGCCAACCGAGAGTCTTTTTCAGCCGCTTATCGGGCTGGTTGGCATCGTAGATGAGCTGATCGATACTCTTGGTGCGAAAGAGCTGCGGGTCCAAACGTCACCTTCCATGGCGGAAAAGAGGGGAAACTGTACCTTGCGGCGCGTTCTGGCGCAACCACTTCGCAAGAACTAGGTAGTGGCTATGACAAAACGGAACTGAGAGGCAGCTCGTTAGAAGGACTGGGCGGCATTGTCAGGCAAGTTGAAGATTGGCGTAACGCTCGACCAATTTCTTCGGGCCGTAATCCTGGAAGCTGACCATCAGGCGGCGATCTTCGCCCTCGCCTTCTACGCCGGTAATTGTGCCCATGCCATATTTGGGATGGCGAACGCGTGTGCCAACAATCGAGTCTCGCGAGGCACGCGTTGATTGTCCCGATTGCGAAGGTGCGTGAGAGCGCGCGGCGCTTGCAGTGCGAGTGGAGCGCACGTATGAAGATGAGCGGCGGCGATAATCGTAACTTCCAACGTAGTCGGGATCGGGCTCGTAGCGGCGCGTTTCGCCGGGTTCGGAAAGGGAGCCAGCGGCGGCCTTCAGCAAATCCGTCGGAATCTCCGCGAGAAAGCGGGAGGGGAGCGAGGCGCGCAGGCGCTCTTCGCCATAGGTGCGGCGATAAATCGCGCGCGAGAGGACAAGCGATTTTTTGGCGCGGGTCATGCCGACGTAGAAAAGACGCCGCTCCTCTTCGATTTCGGCGCTGCTGTTATTGATAGAGCGGCTGTGCGGCAGAAGGCCCTCTTCGAGTCCCGCGAGGAAAACGGCGTCGAATTCGAGGCCCTTCGCGCTGTGGAGGGTCATGAGCGAGACGGGAATCGTGTCGTCATATTCGTCGGAATCGCTGATGAGAGCGGCGTGGTCCAGGATGTCCTCGAGCGTCTGACCCTGCTCGGAGGCTTCGGCCATGGCGTTGGCTAGTTCGCGCAGGTTGTCGGCGCGAGAAGTGTGCTCGAGATTGTCCTGCTGCTCGACCCAGTCGAGGTAGGCCGTACGGTCGAGAACCTTTTCGATGAGCTCGGCGGGCGAGAGGTCCTTGGAATTTGCTTGCATGCCTTCGATCAATTCGCGAAAGGAATTCAGCGCGCCGCTGAGCCGCTTGCCAGTTGTGAATTCCCCGGCGCGAATCACTTGCCACAGCGATTGTGCTGCTTCGCGTGCGCGCGCTTCGAGAGTCGCGACGGTGGTTGCACCGATGCCGCGGGGAGGAACGTTGAGCACGCGAAGCAGGGCGACATCATCTTCGGGATGAAAGAGAAGGCGAATATATGCCAGAGCGTTGCGAACCTCGGCGCGCTCGTAAAAACTGAAACCGCCGACGACGCGGTAGCGAACTGCCAGGCGCCGAAGAGCCTCTTCGAACGAGCGCGATTGCGCGCCGGTGCGATAAAGGACCGCGAGGCGGGCGTCGGAATCGTCGCGCAGGATGGAGGAAATCTGGCCGGAGATATATTCCGCCTCGGCTACGGAGTCTTGCGCTTCGTAAAATTCGAGGTTATCTCCCGGGCCGAGCGTGGCGCGAAGGTTTTTGCCGAGGCGCTCGGTGTTGTTTTTCACGACGGCGGCGGCCGCGTCGAGAATGGCCTGCGTCGAGCGGTAATTTTCCTCGAGACGAATCAGCCTGGCCGTCGGAAAGTCCTCGGTAAACCGTTTCAGATTGCCAGCCCGCGCGCCGCGCCAACTGTAAATAGATTGATCTTCATCGCCAACGACGCAGACGTTGCCGCGAAGGCCCGCAAGCAAACGGACAAGCTCTGCCTGCGAACGATTGGTGTCCTGAAATTCGTCCACCATCAAGTATTGAAAGCGCGAATTCCACGCAGCCC
Source organism: Candidatus Acidiferrales bacterium (assembly GCA_025451835.1). Classification (GTDB taxonomy): domain Bacteria; phylum Acidobacteriota; class Terriglobia; order Acidiferrales; family UBA7541; genus Palsa-295. The sequence continues at coordinate 3,059 of JANWJR010000139.1, forward strand.
GCACCGCCGGGTGATTGCGAAGGAGGTCCACAGCTTTCAGAAGAAGATCATCGAAATCGAGCGCGCTGGCTTTCTCCAGGATGCTTTCGTACACGCGATAGAGCTTGACCACATCCTGGCGGGCGGCGTCGCGCATCTGCGCGGCTTCGGATTCCATCTCATCGGGCGTGATGTTGTGATTCTTGGCGTGACTGATCTGCGCGCGAACGCTGCGCGGAGGGTAGTCCTCGGACGACAGGTCAAGCTGTTGGAGGGCGCGTTTGACCGCGGACGTTTGATCGTCATCGTCGTAGATCGCAAAATCGCGAGCGAGGCCAAGATGGGTTGCCTCGCGCCGCAGCAATCGCGCGCAGAAAGAGTGAAACGTCGAAACCCACACATCGGAGGCGTCGCGGCCGCTCGCACGAAGAAGATCGCGAATGCGCTCCTTCATAACGCTTGCGGCTTTGTTCGTGAATGTGACCGCGAGAATCGCAGAGCTGGGAACGCCTTGTTCGATGAGTTGCGCGACGCGATAGGTGATGACACGCGTCTTGCCGGTACCTGCTCCGGCGAGGACGAGGAGGGGACCCTCAGTTGCCAGGACCGCTTCGCGCTGTTTTTCGTTGAGGTCTTCGAGATGCATGGCCGGTTGAGAAAACTTGCCTGCGTTCGAATTCTACCCGGAGCGCGAGGAATGAGCAATTTACGATTGCGCCGTCGGAAACATCCCGTTTCCTTCGCTACATGGGGAAGCAGATTCCTCGCTTCGAAGAGGCATTCGGCACAAGCTAGATGATTCGCTCATCAGAGTCTGTGTTAGAACGCGAATGAGCTACCTCAGCCGCTAAAGCCCAGTCGTATTTGCGACACTTACGGCCCAGCTGAAGCCCTGCCCAGATGTTGACCGGTGTACTCACACAGGCTCTTTCTCGTAGCTACAGGGGTCGGCACGACATGGAAGTGGGCCGGGAGAGATTAATGAACCCTGCTACAATGGCCGATCCTGCTCGGGACAAGACTCACGCATGCATCCGATCCGAATTCCGGGATGGCTCCAAAAGCTCGTGGGTTCGATGGGCGGCGGCGGATTGTTTCTGGTCGCGTTCCTAGACTCATCGGTGCTGTCGTTTCCGTTCGTGACGGACGCCCTGGTGATTCGGTTTGCATACAGCAATCCGGCTCGAATGCCTTATTACGTCACGCTGGCGGCGCTGGGGTCACTCGCCGGATGTATCTGGCTTTACCTGATCGCGAAGAAGGGCGGAGAGGAATTTTTTCACCGGCGCGCGGGAAGGGCAGCGGTCCGAGCGAAACGGTGGGTGCAACGAAATGCTTTTCTGAGCGTATTCATTCCGGCAATTCTGCCGCCGCCGTTTCCGTTCAAGGCATTTATTCTTGCTGAGGGAGTATTCCAGGTTCCCCTGCGAACGTTTGTGGGAGCGCTCCTGCTTGGGCGCGGGTTGCGCTACCTGGTCGAAGGGATTCTCGCTGTGCGTTACGGCGAGGCAACACTGCTGTTCCTAACAACGCACGCCGAGGGGTTCGCGATATCGGTGATAGCTGTCCTGGTGCTTCTCTACATCGTGAGCCGCTTGCTTTTCCGCAATTCGGCTGCGGACGTCTAAGTTGATTACGCCTACAGATGGAGCCTGTCGCGCAGGACAAAGCGAACTAATTCAGTCGTCAGGCCGTAAACGAGGTGGGAGCTTAGGCCGTACAAGTGACGCGAAATAGGGTATTCACCGGGCGCTTTCGCGAGATTCAGAAGCGGCGGCGCTATTCATTCATCCAGGCCGGCGAAAGCGCTTCTTCCGAAGGACATGCCGGCTGCCGACTTAACGACCGGAGCCATTTCGACCGTGGCCCATACAGTCCGCTCACCACCGATCCGAAGGCATAATGTATGAGCGTGCCGGCTTTCTTTTGCTCGTGCTTTCGGAGGCTACGGCCTCGAACGGTTCTAGAAATTTTGTCCGCGATCGTTATGGTAGGGTCCTGCTCGCCGCTATGCTCTGATGCCTTATCGGATTTGCCGTTGGTTGAATTGGCGAGCGCGCCGGACGCAGCCGACCATGCCTTTTGGTATTGATGCATCGCCCAAGACGCAGCCAAACCCGCAACGGCGCCTGCGGCCAATCCCTTCAGCACATTCCTGCTGTGCCGCCGTTTTTTCCATGAGCAGCCCATTTTTGCCTCGCGTCGAGCCAAACTGAAGAAGGCTCGAGCCTACGCGTCCCTGCCTAGTGGATACAATAGGATCTAGCTCGTAGATTAACGAAAGAAACGCCTGTAGCGCCAGAAAACGGCAGATTCCTCGCCGCGTTCTCTTGGCCAAGAACACTCCCAGCCAGCGGAATGACAAACGGAGTCCGAAATGCGAGGAGGCTAGTCGGCCTGAGACGCGAAGCGGAACTGCCGGCCATTGATTTGCATGGTGCTATCGAAATCGATACGGACGATTATGTTGTTGGCGCTGTTATCACCGGGCGCAAAGCGCAAATCGCGCAGCTCGAAGCGGTAGCCATCTTCGAGGCGATCGACGGTTGCGAGAGGAAACCGGGCGTACGAGAGAAAACGTTTTGCCGCCTCTGTGCGCAGGCCGGTGTCGAGCACTGGCGAATCCTGTGGCTTATAGTGCGTGAGGCTGCGGTCGGAATCGAATTCCACGCCGGGCGCAAGCGACACTTCCGACTCTTCAAGCGTGTTGTCCGTGGATACAACTCCACGCCAATCAAAAGGTGTGGTTGCCGACGGGAATGCACCAGCCGTAAGCGGCGCGCGACCGTGGTATTCGCGAGTCATCAACAAACTCATGGCATTGCTGTACAAATCGGCTCGCGCTACGACATAGGCGATAAGAAGCAAGAGTGCGACGATTGCGCCGGTCCGGCCGCGCACGCCTTTTTTTCTTTCGCCAATTTCCTCGCTTACCAGGCGGAATAGTTCTGGCAACAAGATTCCTGCGATAAGCAGAACCAAGATCCACGGGTCGAGATTGGCGGCAAGCGAAAGCCCAAACCAGTGTGTTCGGAAAGGCCAGAGAAGATTCACGCCCACGCCGCTTACCAGATCGAGTGCGAGATGGGCGAGTACGCCGATGCAGCACACTCCCAGCGCCGTTTGAAGTTTCGGAGCGTGGCCATGTGGCGAGGGTGCACGCTTAGTTGGGAAGACTCTGACAACGGCTACGAAGGCTCCCGCGACGATGCAAGCCGTTGCGGCCGCGCCAACCGCGGAGTGCAAAAGCGTGCGATCGAATCGCAGGAACGCGGCAGCGCCTCCCAGATAACTGGCGTAGTCAAGATCGGGCGCGACTCCGGCAACGACGAGCATCGCAGTTCCGAAGCGCGGCAGATGCTTCCGGCCAGCTCGCGCGATGGCGAGCGATGCGAGCGCGTGTGTGACCGGTTCCAAGGTCGCTTCCCCGAGAGCTGCTAGCGCGGCGAGTTGTAAATTCGTTGCATATTGCCGGCATCGTTCAAGGTTAAATCCCGGAGGGCTCAATGTCCCATTGTCGAAGCTAAGCTCCGGCCGCTAAGTCTCTCGCGAGTCATGAATTGATCGGCGTCGCGGCACCGGGCTTCAGTTGAACATGCCCTGAAGGGCGGCGCTACAAAGGCGCGGCCGGAGTGATGATGGAAAGCGCGTCCGGGCAAATCCGGAATGCTAGCGGGAGCGCGCCAATCGCTTCTCCATCCGCCTGGGCGAAAACCGGCGTCGAACCGGCGGGTTCGCAAATCACTTCGGTGGCTTTCCATGCGGCAATGCCTTTCATGGTACGCAATTTTCCCATCAAGAGCGCGGGAAGGCACGACACGTAGCGCAGCCGGCTCCGCGTAGAATTCGTCAGCATTTCAAAAGAATCTTCGAACAGGCTCGCGCCCGTGGTGATTTTGAAGGGACCGCCGTAATGCGCCGTCCGGCCAATGACGATGATGGATGCAACGCGTTCCTCTCCCGCGGAGCGAACGCGAATTTCCGGGAAGCTGTAGCGGACGAGCTGGCGAAAACCCTCGGCCCAGTAGGCGAGCTGCCCCGTGCGCTTCTTCAGGGTGTCGCCGACGCCGTTGACGATCGCACCGTCAGGGCCGGCCCCAGCAACTGACACGAAGAATCTCCCGCCGCGCGGGACTTCCTGCGTGTGCTTTCCCTCAGGCGACAAAGCGACGCCCAGCGCGATCCGGCGGACCGTTCCGCCCGCGATAAGCCTCGCGGCCCGAGGAATATCCCACGGGATTCTCAGCTCCTTCGCGAGAATATTTGCAGTCCCAGCGGGAAGAAGCGCGAGAGGCAGGTGGCTGCCGGCGAGGCCGTTGACCACTTCGTTGACGGTGCCGTCGCCGCCGCAGGCGATGACCATCCCGCGGCGCTGTTCAACGGCTTGCATTGCGATTCCGTTGGCGGCGCCTCGCGACGTTGTGGGCGCAAGCTCAGTTCGGATCCCGGCATCGTGGAGGACGCGGACGGCTTGCTCGATCTCCGCAAACCGCCGATGGCGCCGCCGCCCGCTGGCGGGGTTGTAAATCAAAAGCGCGTCTTTGATTTCGCCGGGCATTCGCGATCCAAGTGTCAAACTGAACGCGCATTGTATAATATTCAGCGCTTCTGACCGATTGCATACCGCAGAGGTTTCCATGCCCCGAAGTCGAGACGCCGCAAAAGAAATCGAACGTCTGCGCGAAGCGATCCGCCGCCACGAATACCTCTATTACGTTGCCGACGATCCCGAAATCTCGGATGCGGCGTTCGACCGGATGATGACCCAGTTGAAGGAGCTGGAGGCCGAGAATCCGACGCTCGTGACGCCCGATTCTCCGACGCGGCGAGTGGGAGGGCGTCCGCGCGAGGGGTTCCAAACCGTTCGGCACAAGACGCCGATGGTCAGCCTCGACAACGCTTTCTCGTTCGAGGAGCTCCGGAATTTCGATCGCCGCGTGCGCGAGCTTACCGGCCGCGAGAAAGTGGAATACACGACCGAGCACAAATTCGACGGCCTAAGCATGTCGTTGCACTACGAGAAGGGAACGCTGGTCCGCGCGTTGACGCGCGGCGATGGAACGACCGGCGAAGACGTGACGCCGAATGTGCGGACGATTCGCGCCATTCCTCTGACCGTGGATGCGACTCTGCTCAAGAAAGCCGGGCTGGTCGGAACATTCGAAGTACGCGGCGAAGGGATCATGACGCGCAAGGCCTTCGAGGAATTGAACGAGCAACAGGAAGAGCAAGGCGGGAAGCGGTTTGCCAACCCGCGCAACGCGGCGGCCGGAGCGGTGCGAGTTCTCGATCCGGCGGTCACCGCTTCGCGCAAGCTTGGTTATTTCGCGTATTACCTGCTGGTGGAAGGACGAGTTCCGAAAAAGCGGCACTCCGAGGTGCTGGAAACGCTTTCGACGCTGCGATTCAAGGTGAGCGAAGACTGGGAATTGCGGCATTCGATTGGCGAGGTCGAGAAATACATCGAGCGCTGGGAATCGAAGCGCGAAAAGCTGCCGTATGAGATCGACGGCATCGTGATCAAAGTGAATGAAATCGGATTGCAGAACGAGCTTGGTTTCACGTCGAAAGCACCGCGCTGGGCTATCGCGTACAAGTATGCCGCTCATCAGGAAACCACGTTGATCAAAGCCATTGAAGTGAGCGTCGGCCGGACCGGCGTGCTCACTCCTTTTGCGGTGTTCGAGCCGGTGCAGATTGGCGGAGTTACCGTGGTGAAGTCAACGCTGCACAACATGGACGAAGTGGAAAGGCTCGGCGTGCATGCGGGCGACACAGTGCTCGTCGAACGGGCGGGCGAAGTGATTCCGCACGTGCTGAAAGTTGTGAAGCACGGCAAAGAGGAAACGAAATTCGAGATGCCGTCGAAATGTCCGGTGTGCGGCACGAAAGTCCACCGGGCGGAAGGCGAAGTCGCCTATCGCTGCGTGAATGTTTCTTGCCCGGCACGACGAAGGGAATCATTTCTCCATTTTGCCGGCCGGCACGCGATGAATATCGACGGGCTCGGCGAGAAAATCGTGGATCAGATGCTGGAGAAAAATCTCATCAAAGATTTTGCGGACCTCTACAAACTCGACCTCGATACGCTCGCGGAACTTGAGCGCATGGGCGAAAAATCTGCGCAGAATCTGCTCGAGGAAATCAGCGCCAGCAAGAAGAACAGTCTGGCGCGGCTGATTTACGCGATCGGGATACCGTTTGTCGGCGAACGCACCGCGCAACTGCTCGCCGCGCATTTCGGCGACATCGGAAAGGTGGCTACGGCAAGTCCGGAGGAATTGACCGAAGTTGGCGAAGTGGGACCGAAAATCGCGCAAGGCGTCCGCGAGTTTTTCTCGGAATCCGCCAACCGGAAACTAATCGAGCGGCTGCGCGCTGCCGGCGTGAACATGAAAGAAGAGCGGCAAGCGCTGAAGGACACCCGGTTTGCGAGAATGACGTTTGTGTTTACCGGAACGCTTGCAAAACGCTCCCGCGAAGAATCGGAAGCCCTGGTGGCGTCACACGGAGGAAGGACGGGGTCCTCGGTGAGCAAAAAAACAACCTACGTGGTGGTCGGAGAAGATCCCGGTTCAAAGTTTGATAAGGCAAAATCACTCGGCGTGCCGATCCTTGATGAGGCTGGATTCGAAAAACTGCTCGGAAAGTAATCGGGTTTTTGGGGCGTGCCTTCGAGCAACGCCACAGAGATTGCCGGAAACTATGTCCTCCTGAAACAAAAAGGGCACCGAGCGGCGGCCCAGTGCCCAATTGCTTCCTCGATTTGATTCGCGTTGCTCTGTGTTACTGGGTCGCGCCGGGTTTCTCGGCCTTTTTCGCCGTGGCGCTGGCCGCTTTCGGCTGCCAGAAGTCCGGATCGGCTTTGATCCAGCCGGGGCTTACGTAGCTGATTCGGGGGTTAAAGACGAAGAGGTTCGACTCGCTGGAAGCAATTGCTGCTGTCGAGATCTCGCCGAGCCTTTTCATCCCATCTTCGCCCATCGCAGCCATAAACTTCGGACCGTTCGCCAAATCGCTGTCGATTTCCGCTGCGGATTTTCTCGGCGTGATGATCAACACCGTGCCCTCGGGCGCCCCATAGACCGCGTCGTACATGGCCCAGTGAGCGTCAGGGTTTGCTTTTACCATCGCCGCCTTGACTAGCTTCCCGCCTTCGTCAAATTCATGGCGATGCCCGCTGCGAACGTGGAACACTTCAATTTCGAAGGCTCGCATGTGGGCAATGTCCACGGGCGCCCGATAGCTGCCATCTTCGTTGTAAACAAACGCCGCGGTGTCGTAAGAATCCAGCAGTTCACCATCTGCAGCACTGGCGCGGTCGAGCGCGGCAGAAAGCGCCGCGTCCTTATTCTCCGCGACGACACTTTTCTCCCACGCCTCGAACGAGTCGTAGCCGGAGAAGAACAGCGTGCGCGGCTTTCCCGTGATCGCGTCCATTGCCAGATAGTGTGATGACGATTTCGCACGCGTCAGCGCCTGAACGAATGCGCTCTCAGTGCGTACGTGCGCTGCGCCCGATCTGCCAGGCTTTAAATATTCGCGCGTAATCGTGAGAATCTTCGGCGGCGCGGCAATTTGCGATTCCTGTGCCGCGGCAATGTCCGTACACGCAAATGCGAGACATATCCCGAGAAAAATGCCAGCCAGCTTCTTCATCTGTGCGTCTCCTCCGTCGAAAGTTGAAGTGCTTGTGCAGCGAGGCCGGAACAACTTGGGCCGAGGAATCTTTATTGGCACCGAGGGTATCGCCGGCATGTGACAAAGTCAAACAATAGCCCGCTGGCACTGGCGAAGGCCGCGTCCTCGGTGAACACAAAACGAGTTCGGCAATCGCATTCGGGGAAAGTGGGTAGTTGACCCTACCGGTGGCGCTTTGAAACCAATCGGCCGGCGAGCTGTAAGCATGGTTCTCCAGCATTGACATTTCTTGTGGCGGCCTGACAATTTCGAAGCTGGCCCGAGCCCACATCTTTAGGGATCGACTTTCACCCGGGGATCCAGCTTTTTCCCGTTCACCTCGATCGTGTACTTGTACGTCCGTGACGGACTCGACAGAACGCCTCTGCGAACCAGACCGGATTGATGATATACATGATCGAACTGGTCTTCATAAAACGGGGAATCGCCAAAAAAATCGATTCGGAAGGGTTCGGTGGAGGTCCAACGGATTTCTTCGTTCTTGGTCTTGTTGAGAACAACTATTTCGAGATCATCATCAACGTGGGGCCGGCCTTCTTTGTCAATCTTAATGACAACCGTCTTTATTCTTTCCTCTTGCATTGTGGCTTGTGCGGACATGGCTCCTCCTTGAGATTCATTTGGCCTGGAACAGCTTCTGAAAACGAGGATTCGTGCGCAATTGGTCGAAGACGGGCGTGTCGCGGGCCAGGCTTGGCGAATAGCCGGCGTTCACGGCTTTTTCAAGCCACGTCAAGGTCTGATCCGTGTCGTTAAAATGGCTGTAGACAAGCGACGCGTTGAAATAAAACTCAGGGTCCCGGGCCGGAAGGCTAAAGCCAATGTCCAGGTCCGCCAAGGCCGCTTTGCGATTATTCACCATCGAGTGGCAGAGAGCTCGGATCCCAAGTGCCGTGATGTCTCGTGAATCGACGCGAAGCTGGTCGTTGGCGAGCGAAATGCATTGCGTATACGCAGCCTCGGCTTTTGTTTTCGTGCCTGCGCCCCAGTAATAGGCATCGCCTAGGTCCCACCAGACGTCATAGGCCTTTTCGTCGAGCTTCAATGATTCTTCGAAGGCCTTCGCGGAGTCATCGAACCGCCGCAAGTAGAAATAGGCAGTGCCCAGGTTGGCATAGGCGGTTGCCGTGGGCCGGATCGCGATGGAATGCTCCAGACTCGCGATGGCTTCGGCGTATTTTCCTTCGGCCACATCCGCAGCTCCCAGATTGTAGTACCCGCGAAAACTGTCCGGCACGAGCGAGGTGACCTTGTGGAACATCCCGGCGGCTTCTGAGTAGCGGGAGTGATTCTGATAAAAAGCCCCAAGCCAGTTATAGCCCGCCCAATAATTTGGCCGCAGATCGATAGCCCGGCGATAAGTCGCCTCCGCGTCCAAAAGCTTGCCGAGTTGCTCGTAGGCCATGGCGAGCCCCCGGTAGGCGTCATCGTTGGTGGGTTCAGCTTTCACGGCGCGCTCGAATTCCGCGACTGCGTTCTCGTACCGTCCTGTACCGGTGAAGAGCGTCCCGAGGCATTCATGCGCCGCAGCCAGCCCTTGATCCAGCCGGAGCGACTGCTCGCAGGATTCGCGGCTCTTTTGAACCCATTGTGGATTCTTATCGTCGAGATACTTTTTCCAGTAAGCGTCGCCCAATCCCGCGAAGGCGAGAGCATAGCCGGGGTCCAACTGCAACGCTTGCTGGAAATCGAGGATCGCGCTGTCGGTATTTTCGGGCCGGTCGTAATTTCGAAGGTAGCCTCGTCCTTGCAAATAGAGGTTGTAGGCATCCGGCATTTGCGTGCCGTGAGAATCGAGAAGACGGCGCGCATCCGGAGAGACGTCGATATCCAGCATCTGCACGACGCCATTCACCACTTGGTCCTCGACGGCAAATGAATCGGAAGCAGGAAGCGTGACGCTGTTTGCAGTCAGTTGCCGGTGCGTCCGGGGGTCCACCAGCGCGTAATTAACACGGATCAGGTTACCGGACTTGCGGAGATTGCCTTCGAGGACCAAATTTACTCCGAATTCTGAATATGCGCGCTCGGGCGTTGTGACGTCCTTCCCTTGAACTTCCGTTGCGGAGATTACTTGCAGGGACCGGTCGTCCGTCAGTTGCGTGAGCTTGGCCGTCAGCGTATCGGTCAAACCGTCGGCGAAGGAGGCGGCTTCGGCGTCGCCGCCGGTCGCGTGGAACTGGAGCACGGCTAGCTGCTTTTGACGTGGCACATGTGTGGCTCCCATCCAAGCCTTCACGCGTCGCTCGATCGAAGTGTTCGTTGCGGCCGCGCCGAAAATGATGACAACGGCCAAGAACCCCAAACCCAAAGGCGCAATGACCCTCGACCGCTTGAGCCGGGGAGAAATCGGCAAAGGCTGTCTCGGACGCGCGAGGGCGCGCAAATCCACCGCGAGATCGGCCGCCGAGGCATAGCGTTCGTCGCGGTTTTTCTGCGACATTTTCGTGACGATTCGTGCCAGCTCTTCGGGGACATCCGGGTTTCGATTGCGCAGCGGCGGAGGATCTTCGTGCAGAATGGCGTTGCAGGTTTCCACGAAGCCGGCGCGGCGAAAGGGATTGCTGCCGGCCAGCGCTTCATAGAAGAGAACGCCGAGAGCGAAAATGTCCGCTCGGGCGTCGGCGTCTTTTTGATCCAGGACCTCGGGAGCCATATAAGGAAGGGTTCCGGAGAAGCTGGCGCTCTGGAGCGTCTCGCGCGTGGTGGCGAAACCGGCTCCCTGAAGCTCGCGAGCGACTCCGAAATCGAGGGCCTTTACCTGGCCGGATGACGTCAGCATGAAATTTTCGGGTTTAATGTCGCGATGGAGCAATCCCGCGTGATGCGCGGCGGCAAGCGCCTCCGCGCATTGGGTGGCTATGGACAGAAAGTCGGAGATCGTGAGGGGGCGGCCCAGGCGACGCCGGAGCGTCTCGCCTTCCACATACTCCATCACAATGAAAATTTCTTCACCGTCTTCGATTACGTCGTACACGGCGGCGATGTGAGGATCATTCAGCCGTGAGGCCCATTCCGCTTCCTTCCAAAGATGCTCGCGAGACGCTGCGTTGTTGCGCAACGGAGGAGCGATCCTTTTGAGGGCTACTCGGCGCCTCAGCCCGGTGTCGTCGGCCAGAAAAACTTCTCCCATGCCTCCGCAGCCCAAGCGAGCGCGAATCACAAACCTTCCGACCGTTTTCCCAGAAGGATCGGGTCCGAACGGGGAAGCCGCTTCGGGTTGCATCTTGGGTTCGGTCATGGGCAGAAAGGAGCGCAAGGCCTCGCCTTCCCTTGGAATTACGCAGCGAATCGGTACCAGGGGCCGGACGATGTTAGGCGGATGTTACGCCCCATGCGACTGGGAAGCAATCGAGTTTGGCCGCCCTCGATGCCGGATGGTGTGCGCTCCGTCGCGGCGCGATGGGGTATAATTATACTTGGCGGGTGAGCCGGGTGATCGCCGGCCTGTTCTGCGCAAGCGGGATGGGTGGGAGGAAAGTCCGGACTCCGATCCCTCGGCCTGACGGCCGAGGGTGAACCTTGTGGCCTTACGGCCTCATGGTAAAGGGCAACGCGCCTGGTAACCCCAGGGGGTCGCGCTCTGCGACGTGCGAAGGTACGTCGTGGTGACGCGGCTACGGAAAGTGCCACAGAAAATAAACCGCCGGTGATGCTTGCACCACTGCGGCAGGTTTTTGGGAAACCAAAGACACGCCTCCATCGGTCGAGCGCATTTGGCAAGGGTGAAAAGGTGGGGTAAGAGCCTACCGCCCGGGTGGCAACATCCGGGGCACGGAAAACCCCGCGTGGAGCAAGGCCAAATAGGAGGGGAGGGCCGGCCCGGCCCGAATACGGCGAGTTCGCGAGACCGCGCCGTTGCGACCCTCGGGTAGGCTGCTCGAGTCCCGGAGCGATCCGGGACCTAGAGGAATGATCGCCGCGCCGCGCCGGTTTAGTCTCTGCGGAATCTAGCGGAGAACGCCAATCACGCGCCAGCAAAAGCTGGTGCATGAGACGCGGCACACAGAATCCGGCTTACAGGCTCATCCGCCA
>JANWJR010000140.1 GCA_025451835.1 Candidatus Acidiferrales bacterium
ATACTTGCCGCGAAGTTCCGATTCCTTCGCGACCAGCAAGCGGACGAATTCGTTTCCGACGTTGCCGAATCCGATGAGTGCGAGATTGAATGTACGAATGTGTCACCTTGAATGAAACGGCCGCGTTTCGCCGCTGACATCGGAGAGCGGCAAATTCAGGGGCAATTGTAACGATAGTTGCGAGGCGTTTGAAGAAGGAATCAACGGATTTTTTTTCGCGATTGCCGGAGGCAAAGAAGAGCCGGGCGAGACGCCGGCGTTACCAGTGCCTTCGGGTTCATGGGGCCGTGCACACGCCGCTTGGTTTCGGCGCGGTGCCCACTTCCTGCGAGGGGAAACTTTGCGGGTTCGGCACCGCATAGGGCGTGGTGCCGGCCAGGTTCGCGGCGCACTCCTGAAGTATCTGCGGGATCGCCGGCAGAGTGGACGGCAGATTGGGAATGGAGTTATCGGGCGTTGCGAAATTGAATGCGGTGGTAAGGTCTCCGACCGTGGCACGGCGCCACGCGCTGAGATTAGGCACTTCGGCGCCGAAACGCGTTTCGAGGAACCGCAAGATCGAAGTGTGATCGAACAGATCGGATGAGACGAAGCCGCCGCGGCTGAAAGGTGAGATGACGAGCATTGGCACGCGGAACCCAAGTCCAATCGGACCGGAAATGGGCGGGGCTCCCAGAACCGTGGGATCAGGAACCGGAGGCGCCGTGATGAACTCGCCCGGGGTTCCAGGAGGCGCGGTGACGGGCGGGACGTGATCGAAGAAACCGCCATTCTCGTCGAAGGTGACAAATAAGGCCGTCTTTGCCCATTGCACCGGGTTCGCCGTCAGCGCTGTGAGGACCGCGGACAACGCGTTCTCGCCGAAAAGCGACGGCGCCGGCGGATGATCGGACGTGAGCACCGAACCGATTATCCAGGAAACTTGCGGCAGGTTTCCGGAGAGTGCGTCCGCCAGAAAATCAACTGGAAACTGGGGTCCGAACGCGTTTCGATACAGCACCGATGAGGGGTTCTGAAAATTCTTGAAATAGGGGAGAACATTGTCGGAGAGGAGGCCATTCAAGATATTTTCGTCCGGCGACGAATAAATTTTCCAGGAAATGCCGCGCGCCTGGAGCTGCTCGGGCATGGTGGGATAGGTCAGGCGGCCGAAAAAAGCCGAGCGATTAGTGGTGAGCGTTTGAAGCAATGGCCCGCCATTTTTTCCGTCGGGGTCAATCGACGCCGCCATGGTGTACAGGCGGTTGGGATCGGTGGGCCCCATCACCGAACAAAAATAGTTGTCGCAGATTGTGAATGCGTCGGCGACGGCATAGTAAAAGGGAAGGTCCGCGCGGGTGTAATAGCCCATCGTCAAGACAGCGTCGTTCGCATTGATGCCGAGGCGCGAAGTGACGAAGCCATCCATCGCCCCGTTGTCCCAACTCTGGTGCTGCGGCACCCAATCGTGCGTGATGTCGTGCGTGCAGGCCGCGTTGGTCTTGGCGGTGTCGAGATGAAATGGCATCAACGTGCCGAGCGGCGAGTCCGTGCTGTTCGCGGGGTCGGGCTGTTCGAACGCGGAACTCCGATCGGCGAATCCTCGCACGCCGCGATAGCTGCCGAAATAGTGATCGAAGGAGCGGTTTTCCTGGATGATGATTACGACATGGCCGATATCCGTTAATTTGGCACAAGAAGAAGGAGTAACGGGCGTCGGATTTCCGGAGTTACCGCTAATGCTGCAACCATTCAAGAACAGATCCGCTAGGGGAGTACCAGCCGCGATCGCTCCGATCTTCAACAAATCCCGACGAGTGAGATTCCGTAAAGTCATCAAAGCCCCCAGCTATTTAGATGCTATCGCTGGCTATCGTGGGTTGCGCGACAGCCGCCACCTGTTTGCGCGAGCTGCGCCGCGTTCTCGTTTGGTTGCGATTAAAAATTGGGAATGTCCTTTTTTTCAGCGGCTTACAGCCATTTTCTAATCTTTCTAGTTGCGATTAGAATTGCCGATTTTGCTGGCCGTTCGACCGTTCGCTATTTCCGTGTCTGCTCTTTTGCGTCACCCGGGAACAAGGCTAGCAGGCGGTGCAATGAGTGCAAGCGAGCGAAGCTGTGGACCCTTCTCAAGCGGCGCCGTGCGGTACGTGGGTTGCACCCGGTTGATTGAATGTATCTTTGCGACTGGCGAAGGCGAAAACCGCGTGCTGGGCGGGCGACTGCTCGGACCCAACCTGAGATGCCGGGCTGAAGAGTCTGCGTGAGAAGCCGCTCGACCCTCAGGGACTGAAGCCGCATTGTATTTGCGACACGAAAACAAGATTCTGACACGGGCACAGCAAGCGAAGAGAATCACGACGGGCAAAGAATTGTGGCCAGAAACGCGGAGAAAAGCGAAGGACGCGGCCCGGCGAATGGCCGAGCCGCGCTGCGAAAGTCGCGATTACTTAGGGAAGCTTTGAATGGCGGCTGTTTCGCTATCGTAGGTGTCGAACACGGTCATCAGCTTGGTTACTTGCAGGACTTCCTTGAACTTCGAGCCGAGGTTGGCGAGCTTTAGGGTGGCGCCCTGCGAGCGTGCGCTATGAAAGGTGGCGACCAGCGTGCCAAGGCCGGCGCTATCGATATAGCTGACCTGCGAGAGGTTCAGCACGATTTTTTTCTTTCCCGCCGCCAGCAAGCCTTTCACTTTTTCGCGGAAGGCGTTGCTTTCCTCGCCGAGCACGATACGGCCTTCAATCTCAAGTACGATCACGCCATCGATATCTCGTTCCGTCATTCTCAGTGCCACGTTCGCGCCTCCTGGAAAATCTCAGAATTGTTGTTGAAAGTGTCCCGGAAGAAACGGCCTGCGCCAATTGGCTGCGGCGCGCTCTTTCAGTAAAAATCCGAACAGGACATATAATAGCCGCAACCGGTGCAAATCATCTTGCATTTTCGCGGCTCCAATTGCGCCGAGCAGCGCGGGCAATAGGCGGAGGGCAGTGGTTGCTGCTGCCTGATGTTCGGGCTGCCGCCGTTTGGCTGATTCGGCAGCGCCGATTGGACCGGCGTTTCCGGCTGTGCCAGCTTGAGCATACTCGGACGATGGTTATAACACATGCAGGGCATAGGGGAAAGCAATGCCGAATGCTATCGGCCGAAAACTCCCCAAACGACGCAAATGCGCAAAAAAGAGAGCATCTGCCGGGACTGAAGGGAGTAAGATTCAAGCAACCGGCGGGATCGGCTGGACGTCAAATACGTAGGTGGACAGCAAGCGTTCGATTGGATGGCTGCCGTGAGTATTAGACTCGAAATCGCCTTTACCGCATTAGCTTTGCTGGCGCTGCCGTCTCTTGTCCAAGCGCAGCGAGCGCCGCATGCGATGAGCTCGGGGCAGATGCGCGGAGGTGGAGCGGTTCATGTGCCTCGCACGCCAGTCGCTCGCGTCCGCGTCACTCCACCCAACCTCAGGGCAAATCGCAACGGTATTTCGACCGGCATTGTATTTGCGAACGGGACTTCCCTGCCTCTCGACGAGCTTTCCAATTCGATGCCGGGGCTGGGACTCGATCCACACCAGTTCGGAGCGGTCAACGACGATTTGGGCGTCAAAGCCTTCATCGATCCGGCAACGCAGTTGCGTCTGGCAACCATTGAAAGATTCCGGCAAAATTTGCAGTTCGGGGGCGCGTTCATTCCCTTTTATGGCGGGTACGGCTACGATCAAGCGCCGGATGCCGTCGAAGAACAGCCCGCGAATTCTCAGCAACCGCAGGTGATCGTGATTCAGGTTCCGTCGGCGAATCAGGCGGCCGTGCCGGCAGCTTCCAAACAGCAAGCTGAAGAAGAGCGCGCGCCGGAAGCCTCTTTGCCGGACGTAGGGCAATTCACGCTGGTGCTGCACAACGGAACGCAGATTCAAGCAGTAGCCTTCACGCGCTCGAGCAATCAGATCGTTTACATCACCACCGACGGGTTCCGCCATACGGTCTCGGCCAGCGACCTCGACACAGACGCCACACGACGGATCAATCAAGAGCGCGGCACCCCGCTGCAACTTTCCCTGTAGCCCTGCATTTTCTGCGAATGTCGTCAGCGTTCCTGAATGGGTGTTCCATTCGTCATGGCGAAAAGAAAGAGAGACTCCCCGCGATAGCGTCCGGGACGCGAACGCGCGCTTCGGGCCACAAAACGGCCCTCAGAATGACGGGTCGTAGAATTTCGGCAGAGAGCGGAATTACGCGCCTGTGGGGTGGACAGGTTCCGGCATATAGAATCCGTCATTCGGGAGGCCGGCGCGCTCGAATTGAATGGTGGTATGGGTGATGTGGAATTCACGCGCTAAAGAATCACGAATGTCGTTCAAGACCGTCTCGCAGTCTTCCAGATGCATGTCCGGAATGCGAACGTGGCAGGAAAGCGCGTACAAGTCTGTTCCGAGAGTCCAGATATGAATATCGTGGACCTCCTGAACGCGGTCAACGCGCAAGATGACGGAGGCGACTTCTTCGAGGCGAACATGGCGCGGCAGACCTTCGAGAAGAATGTGCATGCTCTCGCGCAAGATTCCCGTCCCCGACCAGAGGACCATCACACCGATGGCAATACCGATGAGCGGGTCAACCCACGCCGCGCCCGTCCAGCGAATGGCCAAAGCGCCAATGATGATGGCGACGTTCGATAATGCATCTCCGAGATTGTGAATCCAGACGGAGCGAACGTTCAAATCGCTTCGGCCGCGATGCACCGCAAAGGTGATTCCGCCGTTGATTGCCAGCGCAAGAACGGCTACCCACAGCATCAGTCCGGTTTGCACTTCCACTGGATTGCGCAGGCGGACGATGGACTCGAAGATCAGGAAAGCGGCGACGATTGCGAGAAGCATCGCGTTTATAAAGGCCGCCAGGATTCCGGCGCGATGGTACCCGTAGGTTTTTTCGGCGGTTGGCGGCCGCATGGCCCAGCGCGTGGCAAGCCAGGAAATCACGAGGGAGGGCACATCGGTGAGGTTGTGGACGGCGTCGCTGACAAGCGCGATGGAATGGCCCCGGTAGCCCGCAATCAACTCGACGGCAACCAGAGCGAAAGTCGCGATGACCGCCGCGCCGAGAATGCTCGTCATGCCTTCGCTGCCGACGTGGAAATGGCCATGCAAGCCGTGGCCATGAGCGTGCTCGCCTTGATGCGAGTCGGCTCGGGCGTTATGCGCGTGATCGTGCGCGCCTTCGTGCGAGTGCGCGTCAGCACCATGGGCGTGATCGTGCATCTTCCAAATTCTACCCGCAGGGAGGCTCTCGCAACAGCCCTGTCGCCGCAAATGTTAACGGTGCTCGTCAGTCAGATTGTGATTGGGACGAAAGAATTCGAGTCTTAGGCGAATATCAGGCGGCGCGTCTATTAAGGTCCGAGCCGATATTCGCCTCTTCCTATAAACTGTAGCAGCCCTAAATCCCTTAGAATTTGCAGTTGCTGCCGAATTTTGTCGCGTATATGGCGGTTGCCCGGGTGGACTTCTCTTAAGCGACGCTCCGTTCCATACAAATCTGACAGCGTGAACCTCGGCTTCCCGAGCGCGCGAATCGCATTCAGCACATCCAAGGTCCAGCCACGCTGTTTAGCTTCAATCTTCGCAAGCGGCTGTATAAGTGTGTATTGGCGGCGAACGGCCGCTGGCGGCCGAGCAACGCCGTTCGCAACGATGACGATTCTTGCATCGGGGGGAATGGCATGGAGAAGAATATTGCACCCTACCCACCCCGCGCGTGCTGCACTCGCTCGGAGCGGCTTTCGTCGCTCGACTGCGGACAGAGGAAATGCAAACCTCGGTATAAGCATTAGATGCGCAACGGTCCATTCAGAAATGGAATACTGCAGGGCAAACAGGTTCGGAGTCCGATCCTGCTGGATCTCCCGCACCATGGCGCTGTAGCCGGCGTCAACGATTCGCCGGCCAAATGCACGCGACTGAGATTTCAATTGGAATGGGGCACGACAATTCGGGCACGCAAAATCAATCGCAGGTGTGTTTGCAGGGGAGGCAACCAAGTTCGGAGAATCGCAATTCGGGCAATATAGATTCGAGTGAGCCCAGGACTCGGTTGCAATGCGAGCTCGCTGCGAATTGCTCCTGTAATTCGCGAGTGCTTCGCTCGGGAGTGCGAGTTGCACGCCCGCATTAGATCACTTTCCCGGCGCAAGATAAATCTCGGTTTCCGTTTTGATGACGAACAGCACCTCCGCAGCAGAGAACTTGCTAGATTCAAAGCTTGCCATCGCTTCCTCCATGTTGTCCGCCGACACGGAATAAATCACCTCACGGTGGCAGTTCCCCACGAAGTAATAGCTGCGCTCTCGGCGAACTAGATTTGTCAGGTCAGGTGCATGCATGGGCCGGGTCGGATCTGATCGATCACAGATCGCAGGCCCAGATCAAGATCAATCTGAAAACAATCCGCTGTGAGGCATACGAAGACTAGTTCCGTTGTGATACGCGCAAGGGCCAGTGCAAGCGAGTTCGAATCAAATTCAATGCCGAGGACCGCCCTTGAAACCCTAACTGAGGCGATTGCTGTGGTGCCGCCGCCAAGGAACGGGTCCAAAACCAGATCGGCCTCGTTTGACGCGGCAAGGAGAATGCGTTCGAGCAAAGCCACCGGTTTTTGCGTGGGATGCTTACCCAGGCGCTTCTCTGACTTATCCGGAGGAAGAATGCTCCAGACGCTCTTCATCTGTTTGCCGCCCGCGATTTCCTTCATGCGCGCATAGTTGAATGTGTGCCGGCTGCGGCTGTTCTTGGCCGCCCAGATGATCGTCTCCGTCGCGTGGGTGAAATACCTGCACGAGAGATTCGGCGGTGGATTTGGCTTGACCCAGGAAATATCGTTTAGCAATTTGAATCCAAGCTGCTGCATCGCGAATCCCACCGAATGGATCACGTGGCTCGTACCGCTGACCCAAATCGTTCCATTCGGCTTCAGCACTCGCTGGCAAGCCTGAAGCCAGGCCCGGTTGAACGCATGATTTTCGTCGGAGCCTCGGGAGCGATCCCACTCGCCCTTGTTGACGCTCACCATGCGTCCCGCATGGCAGGTGATCCCGTTGTTCGAAAGGAAGTACGGGGGGTCCGCGAAAATCAAATCGACACAGCCCTCCGGAATCGCCGCGAGGATTTCGAGGCAGTCTCCTTGGTAAATCTTGATGTGATGCCTGGGATCATGGAAGACTGGCGAAGGCAGTGGCGGCAGAGGCGCTGCCTCGGCTATCGACGAAGAAGTTGTGGTTGATTTGCGCAAGACCCGCGATCGAGCCGCTGCTTCGGCCTGCCGGATCGTTGATCGGAAGACCGCTTGTGTCAAGGTCTTCGTTCCGTCCAGTCAACGGTGTTAGCGCTCGCCGAAACTCGATTGACTTCACGCGCCGCGCCCGCCTACCATCAATCGTTCTGATTCGAGCACAGACTTCCGAGAGGCGCTGAGTCCGCGTCATGATCCGCCCGGCAATGACGCAAAACGTAGCCAAGCTGGTCTTCTGGGGCGTGCGGGGTTCGATCCCGACGCTCGAGCGCGACACGTGGCGCTATGGCGGGAACACGCCTTGCCTGGAACTGACGGCGCCCGGGGGAAGCCAATTCGTTCTCGATTGCGGTACTGGATTGAGAATGCTCGGCAATCGGCTGGCGCACGCGCAGCGCAATGGCATCGAGGCGCACATCCTCGTAACGCACTACCACTGGGACCACATCCAGGGCATCCCTTTCTTTCACCCATTCTTCGAATCGCAGAACC
>JANWJR010000141.1 GCA_025451835.1 Candidatus Acidiferrales bacterium
CAGGCTGCCGGCTACCGCGACGAAACCGGCTCGATCACTGCCTGTAAAGGAGAAGGCAAACGGCCCCTGGAACGAATGATCGGAAAATGCGATTGTGGCCGTGGCCGAGGCGGTCGCGGAGGCCGCTGCGTCCTTGGCCGTAATCGTCACGATCCCACCGGGCGGCGGAGCTAGAGGAGCCGTGAAAACTCCACTGTGTGGATCGATTGAGCCGAAGGAGCCGCCATTCGGCGAACTCGCGGACCAGGCGACATTCTGATCCAGCACACCGTTGAACGTTGCGCTGTAAGTGGTATTTCCACCAGCGGGCACCGTCGCAGCGGCAGGAGTTATTGCCAGGCCTGAACCACCGCCAATCGTGACGGTCGCAGCGTTCGATGTAAAGGTCGTTGTGGTGCTGCTGCTGGATGTGCCGGTCTCCTGGAGCGTTGCAGTGATCGTGACCACTCCATTGTCGGTGGAGGGCACGGAAGCAGGAGCGGTAAATACACCGACTTCTGAATCTGTGCCGGAGGAGACAATCGTCCCCGTCGTTGCACTCCCGCCGGCCGTTCCGTCCACATTCCAGGTGACGGTGGTATTGGTGGTGCTGGTCGCGTTGTTTACAACGGCTGTGAAATTCTCCTGAGAATTCAGCCCGACTGTGGCGGAAGTGGGCGATATTGTAATGGACAACGGACCGGCTTTGCCGCCACCGCTTCCGCAGCTGGCAAGAACCATTACAGCAACAGCGGCAAAAGTGATGAGTGAAAGGAATCGCGTCATCCTGCCTGCCGCGCTGCCGCCCGACGCGGCGACCAATCGAAAAATCGCACACCCAGCCCCGCCCATTTGCCTCTCCTCGTCGTTAGACATGATTTCGTATGACAGAATCGAAAGTTCCCAAAATTTCCGGCTTAAAAGAAAAAGTTGACTTCACGGAGCCTTGTGAGGCGCACCCCTGCGCCTACTCGAAAGGGCTTAGATGCACAGAATAGCAAATGGAGGTACGAAAATTTAGAAATAAGTGCAGTGTGGGAGCGTTTTCTTCCGAGCTAATTGCGGAGGGGCTTGCCAGTCTTTAGGGTGTGGGCGATGCGCTCTTGCGTTTTGCGCTCGCCGCAGAGGCTGACGAAGGCTTCGCGCTCGAGATCGAGGACATACTGCTCGGAAACGGCCTGGGGTGCAGTGATGCCGCCCCCGGAGAGAATATAAGCGAGTTTGCGCGCGACGACTCCGTCGTATTCGGTGGCGAATTCGCCACGGACGAGCGTGTGAATGGCGAGCTTTGCGGCCGCGAGAAATTCTTCACCGAGGACCCGAATCTCGGGCGGGGCCGGCGGATGATAGCCAGCCCGCGATATGGCCAGCGCCGTTTGCTTCGCGTCAGCAACGAGGCGCTCGCGATTCATTGCAATTAGATCCGAGGGACGCAGGTATCCAAGCGAGCGCGCCTCTTCAGCGCTGGTGGAAACTTTGGCCGTCGCGATGTTTTGGAACACGGGCTTGAGCGCATGGAACAAGTCGATGTCTTCCGCAGCCGCGGCATGCTCGTTGGAACGGATGAGCATTTCTTTCGTTCCACCGCCTCCGGGAATTAGTCCGACGCCGACTTCGACAAGCCCGATGTAGGCTTCGGTGGCTGCGTGAATGCGCGCTGCATGGAGGCTGATCTCGCATCCGCCGCCGAGCGCCATTCCCTGCGGCGCGGCAACGACCGGGCGCGGCGCGTACTTTATGGCCATGTTGACGCGTTGGAACTGGCGCACGGCGAGATGGATGTCGTCCCATTCGCCTTCCTGCGCGCTGACAAGCAGCAGCATCAGGTTCGCACCGACGGAAAAATTCGGTTCCTGGTTTGCGATCACCATGGCGTCGAATTCCGAGCCGAGGCGGTTAATGCCGGCATGCAGCATGGCGACGATGTCGCCGCCGATCGAATTCATCTTGGCGTGGAATTCGCAGCAGAGAACGCCGTCGCCCAAATCGATCAGACTCGCGCCGGAATTTTCCTGCACCACCGGCATTCGATCTTTAAGTGATTTGAGCACGATAATTCCCGGCTCTTCGGTGAGCGCTTGCATCGAATTTGACGCGAGATCGAAATAGCCGGCGCGACCCTTCTCCGATTCATAGAACGATTTCTTCGGCGATGCCATAACTTGCGCCACCAGTGGCGGCAGCAGCTTCCCTGCTCGCTCGATCGCGCGAGCCATCCGCTCTACGCCAATGGCGTCCCACATCTCGAATGGGCCGAGTTCCCAGGCGAATCCCCAGCGCATCGCGCGGTCCACGTCTACGATGCTATTGGCAATTTCGGGAACGCGGCGCGCGGCGTACAAGCAAGATTCGCTGAGGCAGGCCCAGAGGAAACGATTGGCCTTGTCCCCATCCTTGCCTTCGAGCGCGGGAGCCACGAACGCGCGCACGCGTTCGCGCGTGTTTTCGATTGCTTTGCCCGCCTCGATCGAGCCGAATTTCGCTTTCCGGCGCGAGCGGTACTCCATCGCATGCAGATCGAGTGTGAGGATTTCCTTGTCGCCGTCTTTTTTGATGCGCTTGTAGAAGCCGCTGCCGGTCTTCTCACCAAGCCAGCCTCGCTTCATCATCTCTTCGATGAAAGCAGGGAGGCGGTACATTTCGCGCGACTCGTCGTCCGGAACATTCTCATAAATATTGCGCACCACGTGGGCGAGCACGTCGAGGCCAACGATGTCGGCGGTGCGGAAAGTCGCGGACTTCGGCTGGCCGATAGCTGGACCCGTGCAGGCGTCTACTTCCTCGACGGTCATATCGAGTGCCTGCATCGCGCGCAGGACGTTGAGCATTGAGTAGGTGCCGATGCGATTGGCGATGAAATTCGGCGTGTCCTTCGCAACGACCACGCCTTTGCCCAGACGCAGATCGCATATCTCGTCGAGTGATTGGAGCACTTCGGGGCGGGTTTTCGGTCCCGGAATCACCTCGACCAGCTTCATGTAACGCGGCGGGTTGAAGAAATGCGTTCCGGCCCAGTGCCGCTGGAAGTCTTCGGAGCGGCCTTCGGCGATCAGATGAATCGGCAGGCCGGATGTATTCGAGGTGACAATAGTGCCCGGTTTGCGCACCGATTCGACGCGAGTGAAGAGATTGCGCTTGATCTCTAAATTCTCAGCGACAGCCTCGATGATCCAGTCCACCTGGCCGCACCAGGCAAGGTTGTCGTCGAGATTTCCGGTGGTTACGAGTCGCGCGGTTTCGGGCGTGAAGAATGCAGCAGGGCGCGATTTTTTGGCGGCGTCGAGCCCCGCGAGAACGATGCGATTTCGAACCGCGGGAATATCGAGCGAAAGGTTTCTGCGCTTCTCGTCAGCGGTCAGTTCGCGCGGGACGATGTCGAGCAGGTAACATGGAATGCCGGCGTTCGCAAGATGCGCGGCAATGCGCGCACCCATCGTTCCAGCGCCCAGAACTGCCACTTTTTCGATTCGCTTCGTCATCTGTGTTGAGTTCAGTGGGAATAGGAAGGTTACAAAAGCAATACGGCAGGGTCAACCTGAAACGCTTGACGGCTTCAGGTGCGCTAAACTGTATCGATACGGAGCCGGCAATGGGAACAACTACAGGATGGCTCGGTAAGGCGGTCCGCGGCCTTCGCTCGTTTGCTTACGGTCCCGACGGACATCGCCCGAAAATCGGGCTGGCATTGGGCGGGGGATTCGCGCGCGGAATCGCTCACGTGGGTGTGCTTCGGGAGCTCGAAGCGAACGAAATTCCGATCGATTTCATCGCCGGAACCAGCGTCGGGGCGCTGATTGGCTCCGCCTATGCGAGCGGATCACCTCTCGAGGTGATGGAGCGGGAAGGTTCGTCCACGCGATTCCGCGATTTCGGCCGCTGGACTCTCTCGCGGATGGGAATGGCTTCGAACGAGCGCCTTGAAGAGTTTCTCCATCGCTTCACCAAGGCGAAGTATTTCGAAGATATGAAGATTCCGTTCACCATCGTGGCAACCGACATTCTTTCGGGAGAATCCGTGCATTTCAAGACGGGCGAAATCGGCCCGGCTTTACGAGCGTCCTGCGCTTATCCGGGACTTTTCCTGCCCGTGGAATACGAAGGCCGTATTCTCGTGGACGGATTTCTGACCGAGGCAGTACCGGCCGCTGCGGTGCGAGAGATGGGAGCCGAAATTGTAATCTCCGTACACTTGGAGCCCGGTCTGCTTCATTCCAAACCGAGGAATACGATTGAAGTGATCAGCCGGTCGTTTTCGATTATTCAGGCAGCTTCCACGCAGCCGTGGCGCGGGGAAACGGACGTGCTTCTCGAACCTGACGTGCATCACGTGCTGTGGGATGAATTTGTGAAGACGCCGGAGCTGATCGCCGCAGGGGAAGCGGCCGCGCGAGCCGCGCTGCCCAAGATTCAGGCGCTTCTAGCAGGTGAAGTTCCCGACTGGCGCCGGGTTCTGGATCGCCGCGCCAGTCGAGGCAATAAACGATTCTAGAATTGGAGCAGAAATCCCAACCTGCGTGCTCGCCGGTGATGGAATGCGATCAGCAACGGCGCGGGCCCTCCGTCGGCGAGCGCGCTATTCAGGGTGTTCCGCCTGCCACGTCGACGGCGTACGGACTTTCCGCGCGATACCTTCGCTCAAACTCTTCCCGAGTGCATAGGGTCCGGATATCCGTCATGCGGTCGACCGCGAGAATCCCGTCCAGATGATCGATTTCGTGCTGGAGCAGTTCCGAGAGGTTACGGTCGTCATTGGCGGTGAGGTCGCAGAAATTCCCGCGCAGGTCCTGATAACGCACGACGATCTCTCGATGACGCTCGACCTGCATAAAAATCGACAAAAAGCTCAGGCAAGCATCCCAGACGACGAATTTTTCTTCGCTGCGCGCCAAAATCGTGGGATTGACGATCGGCCAGGGATTTTCGCCGGGCAACTGAAGAAAGAGCACCCGCGCACTCACACCAAGTTGGGGGGCGGCGATGCCGCGGCCATATCCAGTTTTCCTGCGCCAAAAAGCGAGCGTGTCCGCCAAATCGGTGATCAGAGACTTCACTTCCGGCGAGCGGGGATTCTGAACTGGTAAGGCAACTTCCCGAAGCTTGGGGTCACCTAGTTGCAACACCGTTCGAACCGCCATATTTTTCCCTCCTTCGGCCCCCTGCGATCCAGTTTGCTGACCGGCTTCCGAACGATGCGCGCGAATCAACTGGCCGTCAGCCAGGTTCGAATTTGCTGCGGTGTGAGATTCCCTCCGCATAGCGGTGTTGCGACCCGAGCGCCGCGAAAACGCGCGTTGTGCACAATTGCCGCTGCCAGGCCCGCAACACCGGCGGGTTCGACCACCAAACCATGATGATGAAAGACAAGCTGCATCGCCTCGATGAGCGCAGAGTCATCCACAAGCAATACTTCATCAGCTATGTCTTCGAGATCGCGCAACGCTTCGGCGACAGGCATTCGTACCGCAATGCCATCGGCAATCGTCGTTACCGATTCCGTTGAAAGCAGTTTTCGTTCGCCCAACGAGAGCGCCATCGCCGGGGCTCCGCCAGCGCAAACTCCGATAATGCGCGTGGGTGGCGAATAAGCCTTCATCCAGCGGCCGATACCTGCGAGGAGTGCGCCGTTCCCAAGCGGCACAAGCAAGTAATCGAAAGTAGGGGCCCTTCGGCAAAGCTCAAAACCAATCGTGCCGGCGCCTTCGGAAATGGCGGGCTCGCGGCCGTCTTCAATGAAACAAGCACCGGTCTCTTGTGCGAAAGTGCGAGCGTGTTCTTTCGCGGCATCGAAGTCGCGACCGAAGAGCCTCACGTCCGCGCCGAATTGGCGCATGGCCTCGACCTTCAGGAGGTTCGCTGTCTCAGCCGCAAAGACGACGAGCGGCAAGCGTCGCTTGCGTGCAGCATAAGCAAGCCCCTGACCGAAATTTCCCGCTGAAGCACAAACAAGGTTCGGGCAATCGGGGGGCAACCGGGAGACCAGAAAATCCGTGCCTCTGCCCTTGAACGATCGGATCGGGTTGATGATTTCCACCTTCAGAAACAACTCCATGCTGAGCTGCGCGGCAAGGGGCTCGCTGAGAAACTGCGGTGTATCCAAGAAGACCGGATCGATCGAATGTGCAGCCTGTTCGATCCGGTGCAGCGAAAGTCTGGGCTCCGAATACGGTGCGGCCGTCATAACACTTTCTCCTCGGATGGAAAATTGTATACGCCATCGCTTCATTGTGTACAATCGCAAAACTTCGCGGATACTGACAGAACCGGGGGAACTTCTAAAATGAGATTGTGTGCAGCAACGATCGCAGCTTTCACGATTGCAGCGACAATGATGTGCGCACCTCTGCGGGCGGACGATGCGACAAAGAACCCGCTGACGCCGAAAATGGCGATCACGCTGCGCTCGGAATCTGACTTGCGTTTTTCACCTGATGGCCGACGCGTCGCGTTTGTGGTGAGCGAGCCTCTGCAGGGCGCCAAGCGCCAGACCCACATTTGGGTACTCGATGTCGCGACGCATGACGTGCGCCCGTTTACGAGTTCCGCAAAGTCCGAGCATTCGCCTCGATGGTCGCCGCGCCGGCACGATCTCGCGTTTCTTTCGGATCGCAGCGGCGACGAGGCTCAGATTTATCTGCTTCCCGGCGAAGGAGGCGAAGCCTATCCGCTGACGCAGGGAAAGCGAAGCATCGAATCATTCGCGTGGTCGCCGGACGGAAAACAAATCGCGTTTGTTGCGCCCGATGCGAAAACCGACGCCGAAGAGCAAAAAGAGAAAGACAAGGACGACGCCCACGTCGTCGATAAAGATGACAAACCGGCAGGGCTATGGGTGCTGGACGTAGTGACGCACAAAGAGCGGCGCCTCATTTCGGCGCCGTGGAAAGTCAGTGAAGCGGAATGGCTCCCCGGCGGAGACCGGCTGATAATTTCCGCGACCGATCATCCCGAGTCAGATGAGAACACCGATCGAATCTTCACGGTGACTGCGGCTGACGGGAAAATGACGGAGCTATTTGCCCCTCGCGGATCCTTTGGCGAATTGAAAATTTCGCCCGATGGAAAATGGGTTGGATACCTGGCAGCGCGTGTGGATGGCCCGGATCCACACGATTTGTACGTTATTTCCACTTCCGGCGGCATGCCAATGAATTTGACAGGGACAAGCATCGATCGCCAAATTGGCGATTATGCGTGGCGTCCGGACGGCACACTTGAAGCCGTGGTGACATCTGGATTTCACACGCAGTTGTACGATGTCACGGTTGAAGGCAAGGCCACTCCCTTGCGATCGCAACCGGTGAATCCGCTCAATTTCGATCTTTCGCGCACAGGCAATGTTGCGTACTCGGGAGGAACGGCGACACAGCCTGCCGAGATCTGGTTCGCAGACGGTGATACGCCGGCGCAGCGCGTTTCCGACTTCAACAAGGACTGGAATGCAGTAGAGCTGATGCAGCCGGAAATCTTTCGCTACGCGAGTTTCGACGGCACGGAAATCGAAGGCGCGCTGCTGCTCCCCCCAGGGTACGACGGCCACGCGAAACTCCCCTTGATCACGCTAATCCACGGCGGACCAACCGGCAATTGGTCGGACTCCGTGCAGGTGTGGGGTCAGATGCTGGCGGCGCGAGGCTACGTGATTTTTTACCCGAACGTGCGAGGCTCCACCGGTTACGGAGAGAAATTCCTGGAAATGAACCGCGCCGACTGGGGTGGTGGCGACTTTAAGGACATGATGGCCGGCATAGACTCACTAATCGCACGCGGCGTTGCGGATCCGAATCGGCTGGGCATCGGTGGCTGGTCTTATGGCGGTTACATGGCGGAATGGGCGATCACGCAAACGACACGATTCAAAGCGGCGGTATCGGGCGCAGGAATGTCAGACCTTATAGCGGAGTTTGGCACGGAAAATGGTCCTTCATACGACGAATGGTTCTGGGGCCAGCCATACGAGAAACCGCAAGGCTTCCTGAAAGCGTCGCCCATTCTGTACATGCGCGACGCGAAGACGCCGACGCTCATTTTACAGGGCGAGAACGACAAGACGGACCCACTCGGCCAAAGCCAGCAGCTTTACCGCGCGCTAAAGCATTACGGCGTGAAGGCGGAATTGGTCGAGTATCCGCGCGAGCCGCACGGCCCTCGCGAAGAAAAACATAACCTCGACATCCTGAACCGGATTCTGCGCTGGTACGACGAAAATCTGAAATAACCGGTGTGAAGAATCGGGCACTACGCCCAAAAGCTCGCTTTACACGGTTTGCCGGGCGTGCTAATTTGACTTCCCGTAACCGCCCGTATGCGCCAGGCGGCAGGGCCATTGACTATAGACCCTCCCACGTTTTTGTCTCGAAAGTCCTCCAACACAAAATTTAACAGCCGGTTCTTCCGCGAACGACGCGCAAGAGGCCGCGGCTGCGAGGTTCTGGGTGCTAAAACTCCGTAAAGTTGAATTGCTGGGCTTCAAGTCGTTCTGCGAAAAGACGCCGATAACATTCAGCGGCAGCGGGATCACCTGCATTGTCGGGCCGAATGGCTGCGGCAAGTCGAATGTAGTGGATGCCATTTCGTGGGTTCTGGGCGAACAGAGCCACAAAATGCTCCGGGCCGAGCGCATGTCGGATTGCATCTTCAACGGCACGGCCAAGCGTCCGCCGCTTGGTATGTCCGAGGTGACGCTGACCCTGGTGGACCCCGAACTTTCTGACGCCGTGGCCAAAGTGCTGGCGGCACCGGAAGATGCGTCGACCGATGCAACAGAACCGCCCGGGCTGCAAGTGGTACCCGGACCAGGCGCAAGCGAATCGCTGGAGGCAGATGTTCCGACCCACCCGGAGATTGCAGACGATACGTCGGAAGAAGCATCCGGCGCCAAGGGCAAACCCTGGAAAAAGCGCGGCGCGGAAAAACATGCACCGACGCTCAAGCCGGGCGAAGTCGTTGTCGGGCGGCGGCTGTATCGCTCCGGCCAGAGCGAATACTTGATCAACGGGCGCGTCGCCCGTTTGCGCGATGTTCAGGAACTGTTCATGGGCATCGGTCTGGGCCCGGACAGCTACGCCATCATCGAACAGGGCCGCATCGGTCAAATCTTGAATTCGAAGCCGATGGACCGCCGCGCAATCATCGAGGAAGCCGCCGGGATCACGATGTACAGGACCAAGCGCCGGCTGGCGGAAGCGAAGCTCGAAGCATCGAAGATCAACCTATCGCGCGTGAATGACATCTTTGTTGAAGTCGAAAAGCAGCTGGCGTCCCTGAAGCGTCAGGCTTCGAAGGCCCGCCGTTACGCCGAACTGCGTGAACAGATGCGAGCGCTGCTGCGAATCGTGCTCGCCAGCAAGGCCGAGCACCTCGATATCGAAGCCGCGCGCCTCGAAAACCTGCTGCGCGATATGGATGGCGCGGAAGAACGCGAAGCGCGGTTTGTGCACGAACTTGAAGCCGAGCAGGAGCGATTGAGCGCGCGAACGTACGAACTGGACGCCGAGCTGCGCCAAACGCAAAACCTGCTGGGGCAAACAACGCTCGATCTGGATCGCGCCGAAAATCGAATCACATTCAATCGCGAGCAAGCAGTGCAGCTTGAGGCGCGAACCTCGCGGCTGGCCACCGAAATCCAGCAAGAGGAGCGTCAAAGCGGGGAACTGTTCAATCGTCTGGCGGGGCAACGTGAAGCGACCGATGCCCTTCGCGAACAGACACGGACGGTTGAGGGGGCTTTGCGCAACGTGGTGGATCGAACGTCGTCAGCTGCCGCGGAACAGGCCGACCTCGAAGCCCGCATGGAAGAATTGCGGCAGCTCGCGGCGAAGCTCGTTGAAGAATCCGTGCGCGAGCAGGCGGAAGCGAATCAGGCGGAGGACGCCGCAGGGCGCGATGCCTCAGCCGAGGAAGAGCGGTCCGCGGCAATTCGTGCGACTGAAGAAGAGCGCGCGGTATTCGTTGCGCGCGCGGAAGCAGCTGACGGACTTTTGCGGCATGCCGAGGGGCGCGCGGAAGAACGCGGCGCAGCAGCCCGCGAGGCACAGGCGCGGCTGATCGGATTGCGCCAGGCGCAGCAGGAAACTGCGCGAGAGCTAGAACACACCCGGGAAAGCTTGTCCGCCGAACGCGCGCGGCATGCATCGATCGAAAAGATCTTGAGCGAGCGAGCATACACGGCCGATGCGGTACAGAAACTCTTCACCGCCAGCGGCGAAGGCGAATCTCGTGGGTTTCGCGCGGTGGGCTTGCTCGCGGATTATGCCGAGGTCCAAGAGCAGTACGAGGCTGCGGTCGAGCAATTCCTTCGCGACGAACTCGAATATGTGGTCGTCGAGTCATTCGACCACGCGCGTGCCGGTATTTCTCTTCTCCGAGAGGAAATGGGCGGGCGGGCAACGTTCTTCGTGGACTCGCTGAAGGACTTGAATCTCTCCGCAACCGAACCGAATGACACCGGCGCGATGCCTGCGGGAGTGATCGCGCGGCTGGATCGGCTGGTGGATTTCCGCGACCCACTTGGGCCTGCCGCGAAGCATTTCATTTCGAAATTACGCGCCGCGTATCTTGTGGAAACGGCCGCCGTGGCAGAACAGATGGCCAGCGCGAATTCGCAGGCGTATTACCTGACCCTGGATGGCACTTGCTACCACAGCCGGATGGTTTCTGGCGGGCGACAAGGAGACGCGGGACCGCTCGCGTTGAAACGCGAACTTCGCCAGCACGAAACCGAGGCGGCACGGCTCGAAGGGCTTGTGTCCGAACGGCAGGGCACATTGACGGGGCTGGCGGCGGAAATCACCGCGGGCGACGCGCAGATGACCTCCGCCATCGCGCAACAAATGGAAGCGGAAAAATCGCTGGTGGCGGCAACGCATCAGCGCGGACAACTGCGCAGCGACCTGGCACGAATCGAACAGCAACTCGGAGCGGAACGCGCGGAGATCCTCCGGCTTCACGCACAAGCGGAAGCGGCGCGCGCGCGAGCCGAACAAGCTCGACGCCAGCACGCCGAGGCGCTTCGAGCCCGGGAAGCGGCAGAAATCGAAAGGCTGCAAGCATCCGAGCGACTCGCAACCATTCGGCAGGATTTTCAAGCGATGCAGCACGAGGCCGGCGCCCAGCGCGAGGAATTGGCGGCGATCTCGGAAAGGCTTGCAAGCTCTGAAAACACCGCACGCCGGACATCCGAAGAAATGGCGCAGGCGAACGATCGCGCGGAATCGCTGCGGCAGCAGTACGATTCGCTCATTCTGGAGAAATCGGAACTTGAATCCGCCTGCGTGCAGATTTCGCAGCAAGCCGAAGAACTGAAAAGAGAGAAAAAACGGCTCGACGAACGCAAGGCGGCGCTCGAATGGGAATGGGAGCAGGCGCGCTCGCGCGCCGGGCAGCTTGACGAATCGCTTCGTGGCAAGCGCCAGTCTCTCGACGAAATTCGCGCCGGACGCGGCCAGCGGCAGATTGAAAAAGCTCGCAACGATGCGGACCGCGATTACCTTCGCCAAACTTGTGTAGCCGAGCTTAACGCGCAACCAGAAGAACTCATGGCGCAGGAATCGCAGCTCGCGATCGGAGAGGATTTGATCGCCACGGAAACGAACTACAACGAAATGAAGGCCCGGGTGGAAGCAATGGGTCCCGTCAACATGATGGCGCTCGAGGAATTTCAGGAATGCGAGCAGCGCGAGAGTTTCTTGCGGCGCGAGCGCGACGACCTGGTGCAGTCCATCCAGAACACGCAACTCACCATCACCGAACTCGACCAGGTTTCGCGACAAAAATTCGAACAGGCTTTCACATTCATCAACGCGCAATTTGCCGTGGCGTTCACCGCGCTTTTCGGCGGCGGCACCGGCGAGATGCGGCTTAGTGAACCCGACAGCTCCGGCGAAGCGGGCATCGATATCGTTGCGCAGCCACCGGGAAAGCGACTGCAAAATATCCTGCTTCTCTCCGGCGGTGAGAAGGCCTTGACGGCGCTTGCGCTGCTGATCGCGGTCTTTCGGTATCAGCCGAGCCCATTCTGCATCCTCGACGAAGTGGACGCCCCGCTCGACGAAGCGAACGTCGGCCGCTTCAACAAAATGCTGGGACAGATGTGCGGGGACACGCAGTTCATCGTCGTGACGCATAACCGCAAGACCATGGAAATGGGATCGGTGCTCTACGGCGTGACCATGCAGGAACCGGGCGTGTCGAAACTCGTTTCGGTGAAATGGGAAGACGCGGCTGCCGCGTCGAAGCCGGCAAACGCTGCAAGCAACGCCGCGTAATCCGGCGAAATTGTTCGGGCTCTGTCTCGCCATCGACGGCCGGGTCATTCGGTTTCATTTCATTGAATATGTAATTCTTTGCACATATCTCGCAATTCACAGCTCTCGAAGCCCGATGCCTTTCCAATCATCCGCGTGCTTGTAAAAAATCTTTTGACTTGTATCTCTTAGCGGTTGACAACGCGCCGTCGTGCGCTAGAATACGGCCCTCCGCAAAGGAACAAACTGATCGTGGCTTCTCCGAAAATGAACGCGGTCGTTTCGCAAACGGTTTTCCCGGGACTCACACTCCGCGGTCGCGGAAAGGTTCGCGACATTTATGACTTGGGCGACAAGCTGCTGATTGTGGCGACCGATCGCCTTTCTGCATTCGACGTGGTTCTGCCCACACCGATTCCCGATAAAGGACGCGTCCTTACGCAGCTTTCTCTTTTCTGGTTCGAGAAGCTTGCAAACCTAATTCCAAATCATGTGCTAGAGGCCAAAGATTTCACGGACGAACTTGCGCCGTACGCCGATTCCCTCGAAGGGCGTGCAATGCTTGTGCGCAAAACCGAGCCGATACCGATCGAATGCGTCGTGCGCGGCTACGTCTCAGGCTCCGGCTGGAAGGATTATCAGAAGACTGGCGCGATCTGCGGCATTGCGCTTCCCACGGGATTACGCGAATCGGACCGCCTACCGGAGGCCATCTTCACTCCTTCGACCAAGGCGACCACCGGCCACGACGAAAATATCTCATTCGATGAAACGATCGAGCGGGTCGGCCGCCCACTAGCTGAGAAGTTGCGAGAAACGAGCCTGGCTATCTATCGTCATGCGGCAGAGCATGCAGCCGCGCGCGGCATCATTCTGGCCGACACGAAATTCGAATTCGGATTGCTCGGCGATGATCTCATCTGGATCGACGAAGCGTTGACGCCCGATTCGTCGCGATTCTGGCCCGCGGACCAATACGCACCCGGCAAAGCGCAGCCATCTTTCGACAAGCAATTCGTCCGCGATTACCTTGAGCGCATTGGATGGAACAAGCTGCCTCCCGGCCCAGCTCTCCCGATGGATGTTGTGGCCGCAACGCGGGGAAAATATCGGGAAGCTTATCAGCGCATCACCGGCCACGAACTCGACTAAACACGCACTAATCGGCCCCTTCTCCGAAGCTTCTTTGCGGAGCGTGCATACGTGAAAGATCAATTGGAATCGCTCGTCGGCATGATGGTTGAGCGTGGCATTCTGCTCGAGGATGCGGTAACGGAATTCGAGAAGAAATTCATCAAGCGCGTCCTGGAACGGTCCAACGGTAATCAATCCCGCGCCGCGAAACTTCTCGGAATTCACCGCAACACACTAAGCCGCAAAGTGGAAACCTACAAACTCGACCACG
>JANWJR010000142.1 GCA_025451835.1 Candidatus Acidiferrales bacterium
CACCCGCCGCGCTTCGTGCGCCTATGATTCCACGAGCTTTAGCGGGAGAAACACTTTGAACGCCGGGAGGCAGTGAATGGGGTTTTCGACAGACGCAATTCATGTGGGGCAGGAGCCGGATCCCTCGACGGGCTCGATTGTTGCACCGATCTACCAGACGTCCACCTACGTGTTGGAACAGCTAGACAAGAGCAAGGGGTACGATTACGCGCGGACGAATCATCCAAATCGCAAGGCTCTTGAGCGAACCGTCGCGAAGCTGGAAAACGGCCACGCGGCCTACGTATTTACTTCCGGCATGGCGGCGATTGATTCTGTTTTCCGGTTGCTGCGTCCAGGCGACCACACAATTCTATCGCAGGCTGTGTATGGCGGAGTTTTTCGGCTGACGACGAAGCTGCTGGTCGATTTTGGTTTGGAGTTCAGTTACGTGGATACTTCCTGCGTTGACCGGGTGAAGCAAGCGATCAAGCCCAATACGCGAATGATTTACGTTGAGACGCCGACAAATCCCACAATGATCGTAACCGACCTGGCAGCCGTTTCAAAGATGGCGCGGGAACGAAACCTGACGCTGGCCGTGGACAATACCTTCCTGAGTCCATACTTTCAGCAGCCGATTGCCTTGGGCGCGGATATCGTGGTGCATTCAATGACGAAATATCTGAACGGGCACAGCGATTGCACGGGGGGCGCGGTGGTGCTTGCTCGTCCCGCCGATGCCGAGAAGATTTATTTCATCCAGCGTTCGGCCGGCGCGGGACTGGCGCCCATGGATTGCTTTCTGGTCTCGCGGGGGGTGAAAACTCTGGCCGTGAGGATGGAGCGCCACAACAAGAACGGCATGGAAGTAGCAGAGTTCCTCGCCGGCCACAAGAAAGTGAAGCGGGTGATTTATCCGGGGCTTGCGTCTCACCCGCAGCATGAAATTGCCAAGCGGCAGCAGAGTGGGTTCGGCGCCATGCTTTCGTTTGACGTTGGCTCGCTTCATGCAGCCGAGGCGCTGCTGAACCACGTCCATTTGTGCTCGCTCGCCGAAAGCCTTGGCGGCGTTGAGACGCTGATCTCGCTTCCGGCCAAGATGACCCATGCGTCGATCCCGCGCGAAAAACAGGAAGAAATCGGGATTACCGAGGGTCTTGTGCGCCTGTCGGTGGGCATCGAGGATGTGGAAGATATCATTGCGGACCTGGATGGGGCTCTCTCGAAAGCTTAGGGCGGTGCCGGCGACAAGACGAAAGAGCCGGCGAGACGCCGGCGCCACGAAAGTACACGTACATTAGCGGATTTTACGGGATGGAAGCCGCGCAGCAACAGACTCATCGATCCAGGCGAGGTATTTCCGGGAGCCGTCCGAGATGGGCAGGGCGATAATCTCCGGCAGATCGTAGCTGTGCAGGCCCTGGACAGCATTGCGAAGCGCCGCAAATCGTTTTCGGGTGGTCTTGATTACCAGAAGAAATTCCTTGGCGGACTCCACGTTGCCCTTCCAGCGGTAAATCGATTCCACGGGGGTCGAAATCAGATTCGCACAGGCGGCGAGTTTCCGCGCGACAATCGTTCGAGCGATGCGACGCGCCTCGCGCGCCGATCGGCACGTCACCAGGACAACGATTTTGCCGCTCATCATTCCTCTTTACTCTTGAGACTTGGCTCTTGCACGCCTAGCGCTTGCACGACAAGATACAATGGCATTGATGACGAGCAAAGCGATCCATTTCGGAACTTCCGGCTGGCGCGGGATCATCGCGGATGACTTTACATTCGCGGGAGTGCGCCGCGCCTGCGCGGCCATCGCGCAACATGTCCGCGCACACAAGAAATCTCCCACTCTTCTCGTGGCACACGATACCCGATTTTTCTCCGAGGAATTTGCGCTCACCGCCGCACACGTCTTGCAGGAGCAAGGCTGCAAGGTGTTGCTTTGCCCGGGCCCGGCGCCAACTCCGGCCGTCGCGCACGCCATCATTTACAACAAGCTCGATGGCGGCATCAACATCACGGCCAGCCACAATCCGGCGGAATACAATGGATTGAAATTTTCCGGTTCCGAAGGCGGCCCGGCCCTTCCCGAAGTCACGAAGGATATAGAGAAGCGCGCCGCGGCAATCGAAGACGTTCCAGCGGCGCTACACGAAATCAAGGACGATTTCGAGCGCCTTGATCCGCGCGAGCCATATTTTGCGCAACTGAAAAAGATGGCGCGTTTCGACATTTTGAAGAAATCGAAGGGAACTTTCGTGTTTGACGCTCTTCACGGCTGCGGCGCGGGCTGGCTGGATCAAGTTCTCGCGGAGAACGGCGTCGCAGCCACGGCCATTCGCACGAATCGAGATGTGCTCTTTGACGGGGGCGGCCCGGACCCGTCGGAGGAAAATCTCGGAAAATTGAAGAAGATAGTCGTCGAGACGAAAGCCCTGGCAGGCCTTGCAACGGACGGCGACGCAGATCGTTTCGGCATTCTCGACCGCGACGGCGAGTTCGTGTCGCCAAACCACATCCTGGCGCTGCTTTTCGATTATTTGCTGGAGACGCGGGGAGAAAAACGCGGCGCTTCGCGCAGCGTGGCGACCTCACATCTACTGGACGCGGTAGCACGGCACCATGGCGTCGAGGTGCATGAGACGCCGGTGGGCTTCAAGTACGTGGGCCCCTTTCTCCGAGCCGACAAAATTGCCATCGGCGGCGAGGAAAGCGCGGGCCTGACGATTCGCGGCCACGTGCCCGAAAAGGATGGAATCCTCGCGTGCCTGCTGGTGGCGGAGATGATCGCCGCCCGGCAACGGTCGCTCGCCGAGCAGCTTCGCGATCTGTTTCGCAAAGTCGGCGCGGAATGCTGGCCGATTCGCGTGAACCTGCACTTGCGCGAAGAAATACAGAAAGGCTTACCCGAGCGCTTGAACGGTGATTTTACGAAATTTGCGGGACACCGGGTGGCGCGCACGGATCGCACCGACGGATTGAAGATCGTTCTCGATGATGGCTCGTGGCTACTGATGCGCCCATCGGGCACCGAACCGGTCGTTCGCATTTACACCGAGGCTGCTTCACCCGTAGCTTCGCAACAGCTTGCCGAGGAGGCGCGGGCATGGATCGGCGGTTAGACGATCGAGGCTCCGACAGCCGGCGGTTAGACGATCGCAGGTCCGACGGCGGGCGGCTCGACCACGGGAGAGCGGGCGGCCGCACGAAGCTCGACCGATCGGCGAGCGAGGCCGAGCTAACTTTCGCCGAACAGTTCCGACAATTTCTCCGCCGCAACATGAACTGGTTCCTGATGGGCGCTCTCGGCCTGCTTCTGCTTCAGGATATTTTCGGCACGCACGGCGTGCTGGCGATGCGGCGATCTCAACAGGAAGCAAGCCGGGTCCAGGATGAAATCAGGGAGCTCAGTCAGGAGAATCAGAAATTGCAGGATCGCGTGAAATCGCTGAAGTCCGATCCGTCGGCGATTGAGCGGATTGCGCGAGAAGAAATGGGCCTGGCACGCCCGGGCGAATATATCTTCAAGAATCAGCCCGGGGCCGGCGATACAGCCGCGCCCGCCCCTGTGCCGCAGCCTGCGCCTAAGAAGAAGTAGTCGCGCGGAGAGAGGACGTTCCTCCGCGCGCCATGCCCGCCGGTGGCACACCCGAACCAGATGCTCCCCTAAGTTTCCGTCGCAGGCCGGAGAACGCGCCGAAACGACGCTAGAATTTCCGCGCCGCGGCCTTTGAACCGCGTCCGTGCCATGGAAAGCAGCAACATCGCGATAAAAATTACGGCCAGGCCGAGCGTGGCCGTTGGGATGGTCTGCGCCTGTTTCTTCAGAATCGAAAAGCGCCCGTAGACGAATTCGATGTGTACCCAATAAACCAGCAGGGAAGTTTGGCCAAGCTGAATGCAGGGGCTGAAGCCAAATTTCGCCGGCCCCCAGCGGCACCACGCGTAGGCAGCCAGCATCAGGAACATGATGATTCCGGCTCGCGCCAGGAAATAATTCGGGCTGGTGTGCCAGTAATCGTACACGGGATAAATTCTTGCGTGCATCGAATCCAGCCACAACGAAAGAAAAAAGATTGCCAGGCCTGCTCCGCCGACCGCGGCGATACCCCCGGCCACATTTTTTGCGCCCCAATCGCTGAAAAGAAAAAATCCGGCGGCCAGGCCAGCGAACGCAAATCCCGACCAGGGAAACAATGGAAACAGCCAATGTTGCGGCACGCCATAAATATGCACGCCATTGACGTAGGATTCGAGAAACCACGGAAGCCGGCTGGGACGCCAGGTGGTCCAAAGCAGCGGGGTGGCCAGCGCGATTCCTATCGCGATGATCGCCGCCAAAATGCCGTTTATTTTTCGAGTTTTCGCGACGCGGCAGAGAACGCCCATTAAAATCAGCGACGCTCCGATTAAATTCAGAATGTCGACGCGCAGGAGATCGGTCCAGGGAGCCTTCGGCCATCCGAACGCAAATTCTTGAACGCGAAAGAGCAGACCCAGGGCAAAAATCTCGGCCCCGCGTCGAATCGTTTTCGATGCAATCTGGTTCGCGGAGACGCCCTTCCGCCGCAGTTTGTCCGTTACCAGCGCAAAAGAGATTCCGGCAAGGAAGACAAAAAGCCCTGCGGGAATGCTTCCGCTGAACTGCGTTAGCTTGTAAAAATGGCTGTCGCGCGCCGCGCCGCCGAGCCACGAGTCGTAGCAATGGACTTCAAACATGCCGAGGCACGCGAAGCCTCGCAACCAATCGATGTAAGCAATGCGCTGCTTTGCGGATGAGGGCATCGTTTGTGAAGTTTCAGAATCGCCGACCGCAATGCGCAAATCAAGTTTTTCCCGAACGGCGAAACGTTGAGTAGAATCACCGGAGTGAGCGGCAAGACAAATTCGTGGCAAATGAATCTGCCCGCAGCGGTCGCGATATGGGCTGGCGTACTTCTTTTCGCTGCGCTGTACGGAATGTGGCTGGGCTACGGAGGGCCGAGGTTCGCCGTTGCGATGATTGTGGCGGCGGGGCTCTTCGGGTGCGAGCTGTTTCTCGCCGCGCCGCGCGTCCTCGATCGGGCGCAGCGCATTCTGGGAGAGCGCGGGGGAATCATGGCGCCGCTGGCGCCGCTCTTTGCGGCGATCGCTTACGCGATTGGCGTCACGAGCAACTGGAAAGCAGCGATGATCGGCGCGGCCTACGCCCTCTTGCCCGCGCTGCTGGTCGCGACCAGCGCGGGGCGCGCGCCCGGAACGTGGGAAGACTACATCGCCGTGCTGATCATCTGGCTGCCGGTGGAATTTCGCTGGATGTACCGGCTGTTTCCCTATGCCGGGCCGCATGGCAGCGGCCCATGGCCGCTCACGCATACGCTGACCATTCTCATGGCGCTCAGCACAGGCGTCGCCGCGTTCGTGCTGCTGCGCCGCATGGATGGAATCGGCTACGCGGTGGATTGGAAGCGCGGTTATTCGCTCAACATCATCGCGCATTTTGTGATTTTTGCGGCGATTGCGATTCCGCTCGGCCTGAAAATGCATTTCCTGGCCTACGATCCAAGCGCTTCGCGTTTGCGGTCGCTGCCCATAGCGATTCTGGGCATTCTTTTCTTTACCGCATGGCCCGAGGAATTTTTGTTTCGTGGATTACTCCAGAACCTGCTCTCGCGGACATTCAAGAATCAATGGGCGGGACTCGGCGTGGCGGCAATAATTTTCGGCGTCTCGCACATTCTTCACGCG
The DNA here is from genome assembly GCA_025451835.1 of Candidatus Acidiferrales bacterium. Lineage (GTDB taxonomy): Bacteria > Acidobacteriota > Terriglobia > Acidiferrales > UBA7541 > Palsa-295. The sequence continues at coordinate 5,710 of JANWJR010000142.1, forward strand.
CCATTTCCGAATTGGAAGTACGTGCTGCTGGCAACCATCGCGGGGCTTTTTTACGGCCACGTTTGGATCAAAACAGGCTCGTTGTTCCCCGCAGCAATCGTCCATGCCCTTGTGGACATCTGCTGGCACGTTTTATTCAGATAGGTGGGTCCTCGGGGGTTAAAAGCCCCGAGGGGTGCGAGGCCTGTTGCCGGAGCAAAAGCTCGACCCTCTAAAGGCCGTGCAGGTTCAGGATACTAGCGGACGACGCCGGTGAGTGGGCTGGATGCGCTGGCGTAGAGTTTCTTTTCGATGCGGCCGGCGAGAAATGCCTTGCGTCCTGCCTCGACTGCGCCACGCATCGCTTCGGCCATCAGCACGGCATCCTGGGCACCCGCGATGGCCGTGTTCATCAGTACCCCGTCGGCGCCAAGCTCCATCGCAACGGCCGCGTCCGACGCGGTGCCGACGCCCGCATCCACGATGAGCGGCACTTCCGTGATTCTTTCGCGCAGGATTCGCAGGTTGGCGATATTCTGAATCCCCATGCCCGACCCGATGGGGGCGCCCAGCGGCATCACAGCTGCCGCGCCCGCATCAATCAGCTTGCGGGCAACGATAAGATCGTCGTTGGTGTAGGGCAAAACGATGAAGCCTTCCTTGACCAGCGTTTTCGTCGCGCGAACCAGCTCCTCGGTCTCGGGAAAAAGCGTCTGCTCGTCGCCAATCACTTCCAGCTTCACCCATTCGGATAGTCCCACTTCACGGCCGAGCCGCGCCGTGCGAATCGCTTCGTCCGCGGAATAGCAACCCGCCGTGTTCGGCAGAATAAACAACTTGTCGCGATCAATATAATCGAGGAGCGATTCCTTCGAGCGATCGGTCAAATTCACGCGGCGCACCGCGACTGTGACCATGGCCGCGCCGGACGCGGCGTGCGCGCGGACCATTTCCTGAAAGCTTCGGTACTTTCCAGTTCCCACAATCAGGCGCGAATGAAACGCGCGCCCGGCAATCACCAGTTGGCCGGTCATGATAATTTCTCCACCATGATTGTACCGCTTCGTGAAGAGTTTGAGGGCCGTGTCCAGCGAGCGCGGAATTTACGCCAGATGCGGCGGGCGGGGCTCCTCGACGCCGGCGTACAGGCGGGCGATTACATCCTGGTAGCGCTGTTCGATCACGCGGCGCTTCAATTTCAGCGTGTACGTGAGCTCGCCATTCGCATACGTAAAATCCTGCTCGATCAGCGCAAATCGCTTCGGCCTTTCGTACTGGGCCAGCGGCGCGGTGAGCCTTTCTATTTCTTTGGACAGCAAATCGCGCACCCAAGGGTCCGAGGTTATTTGCCCCGGCGTGGCAAACTCGAGCCCGCTCTTGCGCGCCTCGGCCTCAGTCGCCGGAAAATTCGGAACGATCAGCACGGAGATGAATTTATGTTTGTCCCCCACAACAATGGCGTTGGAAACAAACGGGCACGTTTTCAGTAAATTTTCAATAGGCGCGGGAGCAACAAACTTTCCCGCCGCCGTCTTCAGGAGCTCTTTCTTACGATCCGTGATGAAGAGATATCCTTCCTCATCGAGCCGCCCTATATCGCCGCTGCAGAACCATCCATCCGGCGTGAACACTTCGCTGGTCTGATCCGGCTTGCGGTAGTAGCCCTGCATCACGCAGGGGCCCTTCACGAGAATCTCGCCGTCGGCGGCAATCTTCACCTGCACGTGAGGGATGGGCCGTCCGACCGAGCCAACTTTGTTTGCGGACGGCAGGTTCGCCGAAACGATCGGCGACGTTTCAGTCAACCCGTATCCTTGATAAACGGGGACGCCAATGCTCCAGAAAAACTCGGCAAGCTCCGGCGCCAGGGGCGCGCCGCCAGAGGAGAAATGCCGGATGCGCCCGCCGAGCCCGGCCCGAATCTTGGAGTACACCAGCCAGTCGGCCAGCCGCCACTTCATCTCCACTCCCGCTGGCACGGTTTTCCCGAAGGCCCGCCAGGGGGCAGCTTGCTCAGCCACGTGCAGCGCCCAATCGAAGATTTTGCGTTTGACTCCGTGCTCCTGATGTCCTTTGCCGAGAATGTTTGCGTACATCTTCTCGAAAAATCGCGGCACGGCCGCCAACATAGTCGGATGGACTTCGAGAAGCGCTTGCGGCAGCGTATCGAGCTGTTCGACGTATGCGACGGAAATTCCGCGAAAAATGTATCCGTAGTCCATCACGCGTTCGTAGACGTGCGCCAGCGGAAGAAACGAAAGCGCCAGGTCGGTCGGATAGAAGGTGTAATCCTGAAATGAATTGAGCGCATTCGACGCGAGGTTCGAATGATTCAGCATCACGCCCTTCGGCTCGCCTGTGGTACCGGAAGTATAGATAATCGTCGCCAGTTGGTCCGCGTGCACGTCCGTCGCCCGGCGGCGGTAATCGGCGATATCCGCGTCTCCAGCCGCTGCGATGAGAGTTTCGTAACGCAGAAAATCGCCGTGCGGACCGGCCTCCAGATTCGCAGGCTGTGCCGCACAAATCACGTGTTCGACGGCGGGCAGCCTGCCACGGCATTCCGCAATCTTGCGCGCCTGAGATTCTCCGGATGTCACCACCGCGCGCGCGCCTGAATCATTCAGGATGTAAGCCATCCGGTCCGCCGATTCATTGAAATAGACCGGCACGATCACCGCGCCAAGTCCCTGAACAGCAAAATCCGCCACATGCCATTCCGGGCAATTCGGCGCAAAGAGCGCCACGCGGTCCCCTCGCGTCACACCCAGTTCGGCCAGGGCTTTCGTGAGTCCGGCGACACGACGCAGCATTTCATGCGCGGAGATCGCTTCCCAGCGGCTCGCTGCGCGCCACATTTGAGCGCGCGGGGCGGCATAGCGATCCATAGCATCGAGAAAACACTTTGTGAGAGAGGGATATTCCATGTGGGCTGCGGCAACTCTAGCGTAGTCAGCCGGCGAGGCGCAACGCGGCGCTGCTAATACTGTCTCTCAATCGCCAGCATCGCGGACTAATGCATTCGCCGTGAATGCCGCGAGACCGCGAAACAGCGCTTCCGCGGAGGCTTCTCTTTCTTCCGCTGGAAGCTTCAAGTGCCGCTCGACGCGCGTTTCCACGTGCTGCAATTCTTCCGGCGACGTGTGCGGAGCAAGCCGATCGAAAAGCATCCCGTGCGCCCGCTTGCGTTCCATGACTTCGAGACCATCGAGCATTTGACGATGCGGCGTCCCTTCCCAGATCGCGAGAATCAAGGCCTCGCGCAGCCAGCGTTCCGCGCTGAACTCGCCGAGTACGCCGAGTCCGCCGTGAACTTCCATTCCCCACTTCGCGACCTGCACCGCAAACTCGGCCGTCCAATACTTCGCGAGATGAGCCACCAGCCGGAACAAGTGGAAACGGTCTGAATAGGGAGGCCGCTCCTGCCAGACTTCGTTCAGGAGCGCCACCGCTTCCCACGCCAGGGCCAAGGCACCGCGCAGGTTGCGGAAATGCTCTTCAAATTGACGTCGCAGCAGCGGATGGTCGACGATGCGCTTGCCGAAGGCCATGCGCCGCTCGGCAAAATAGAGAGCATCGGCCATCGCGCGCTGCGCGAGAGCCACACTCGCGACGCTGTTCGCGACCCGCGAAGTATTTAGGACTTCGAGAATCAGATAGATGCCACCCTCGGCCGGCCCGAGCCGATAGGCTTCGCTATCGCGCAGCTCGATTTCTCCGGTGGGCACCGAGCGCGTGGCAATCTTGTCCTTCAGACGGCGAATGAAATAGTTCAGCCGCCCGTCGTTGCGCCGCCTTGGGACCAAAAAGAGGGCGAGCCCTCGCACTCCGGGCGTGGCAGGCTCCGGCCGTGCGGCAACGACAGCCAGCTCCGCGCCTGCATTGCTGCAGAAATATTTGTCGCCGGTAAGCAGCCAGCATCCGTCCGCAAGCCGCGCAACCGTCTCTACGTTTGCTCCCAGGTCCGAGCCGCCCTTGATTTCCGTCATCCATGTTGCGCCCTGCCACACGGAATCATCCTTGCGAAGCAATTGCGGAAGAAAGCGCGCCTGAAGTTCCCTGTCGCCATACTTCGAGAGAGGGACAGCGGTACCTAGCGAGACTGTGTAGGGGCAGCAAACTCCCGGGTCGTAAAACGAGGTGTGGTACAACAAGGCGTAGGTGGGCAGGAGCGATTTTTCTTCGAACGCGCGCCACAGCACGCCGGAACGGTACCCGCGTTTCAGCATTTTCCAGTAATCGGGGGAGTACAGAATCTCGTCAACGCGCGCACCGGTGCGGTCGAACATGCGCAGCCAGGGTGTTCCGGCACGGTCGACTGAGGCGGAGATGGCGTTTCCTTCGCTCGCCCACCAAATTTCATCGGCTGCAAGTACGTCACGGTGGGGGATGTCGCGAATCTCCTGATCGAGGAAACGAAGCGGGGTGCGGAGCGCGTCGAAGTTCATGAAGGCCACCGTCTCAGAAGATATCACTTATCAACGTTAGCGGCGTTAGCGGTGGCACTGCTCAACTCACTACGACCGATGGAGCGTAAATTTCACGGAGAACCATGTTGTGGGACGCAAACAAAAGAGAGATTCTTCGGGCCAAAGGCGGCCCTCGGAATGACGGCGGGCGGTTTTTCGCCGGTCGCGCCGCCCTGGCTGGACCCCGTAACGACCGGGCTAAATTCTGTGCGTTCTAGTTCCGCGCCGGCAGGGGCCGCGGGCGACACGAATTTGCGATAAGATGCGGGACAGAGGTTCGCTCCATGCCTGACATCATTACCGAAAAGGCGGCAGCTTCGGGCTACCAACCAATTCGCGCGCCGCGCGGCACCACACTTTCCTGCAAAGGATGGCAGCAGGAAGCCGCGATGCGCATGCTGATGAACAATCTGGATCCCGAAGTCGCCGAAAAGCCCGAGGAATTGATCGTTTACGGAGGCCGAGGCAAAGCGGCGCGGAACTGGAACTGCTACCACGCCATCGTGGCTTCGCTCAAATCGCTCGAGAACGACGAGACCCTGATCGTGCAATCCGGCAAACCGGTCGGAATTTTTCGCACGCATGCCTACGCGCCGCGCGTGCTGATCGCAAATTCGAATCTGGTGGGCCACTGGAGCGACTGGAAACATTTCGACGAGCTCGATCGCGCCGGCCTGATGATGTACGGCCAGATGACCGCGGGAAGCTGGATTTACATCGGCACACAGGGAATTTTGCAGGGAACGTATGAAACTTTCGCCGCGGCAGGACGCAAGCATTTTGGCGGCGATCTCGCGGGGAAACTGATCGCGAGCGGCGGCATGGGGGGCATGGGCGGAGCGCAGCCGCTAGCGGCGACGCTCAACGGCGCGGCGTTTCTGGGCGTTGACGTGGACCCCGAGCGCATCAAGCGGCGCGTTAAGATGGGTTACTGCGACGTGATGGTGAACGACCTCGACGAAGCGCTTCGCATCCTGAAGAACGCGGTTCGCAAGCGCGAGGCAACCTCGGTCGGGCTGGTGGGAAATTGCGCGGACGTGATTCCAGAGCTAGCGAGCCGGGGCGTGGTTCCCGATTTGCTGACCGATCAGACCAGCGCGCACGATCCGGTCGGCGGCTACATTCCGCAGGGGCTGGATGTTGCGCAAGCCACGGAGTTGCGCAAACGCGATCCGCAAGCGTACGAAAAGCGTTCGCTTGAATCGATGGCCAAACACGTCGAAGGCATGCTCGCGCTACAAAAAATGGGGTCGGTTACGTTCGATTACGGCAACAACATCCGCACGTTCGCGTTTCAGCAAGGAGTGAAAAGCGCCTACGACTTCCCCGGCTTCGTGCCCGCGTATATCCGGCCTCTTTTCTGCGAAGGCCGCGGACCGTTTCGCTGGGCCGCGCTTTCCGGCGAGCCCTCGGACATCCATCGCACGGACCAACTGGTCCTCGAAATGTTTCCGCACGACGAAATTCTTTCGCGCTGGATCAAGCTCGCGCAAAAACGCGTGCGATTTCAGGGGCTGCCGGCGCGCATTTGCTGGCTGGGCTACGGCGAGCGCGACAAGTTCGGCCTCGCGCTGAACGACCTCGTCGCGCGCGGCGAGCTGAAAGCTCCGATCGTCATCGGCCGCGACCATCTGGATTGCGGTTCGGTCGCGTCGCCCTACCGCGAAACCGAAAGCATGCGCGACGGCTCGGATGCGGTGGCGGATTGGGCGCTGCTTAACGCCCTGCTCAACACGGCCAGCGGCGCAAGCTGGGTTTCGATCCACAATGGCGGCGGAGTTGGCATCGGCTACGCGCAGCACGCCGGACAAGTGACGGTCGCGGATGGCTCGAAGGAAATGGCGGTCCGAATCGAGCGCGTGCTGACGAACGATCCCGGCATCGGCGTAGCGCGCCATGCGGATGCAGGCTATCCTGAAGCGATCGAATTCGCGCGAAAATCCGGCGTGAAGATTCCGATGCCATGAAATCCTAGCAGGCTAGAAGGCAGGCAGAATGGTCGTCATCACAGGCGCCACAGGAAACACGGGAAGGCGGGCA
>JANWJR010000143.1 GCA_025451835.1 Candidatus Acidiferrales bacterium
AGTGGACCTGAATCTGGCGCCGCAGTGGGAAGTGAATTTTGGGCTAGGCGTGGGAATGACGCGCTCGACCGATCACCTGATTGCGAAGATGATTCTCGGCTACCGCTTCGATTTCTGATTCCGGATGCCTAAGGCCGGCGATAACACCCGGCAAAGGATCGACGGGCCGAGGATAGCTTTCTACTGTAGAAGCCAATGGCCAATATGAAGTCACCGAACAGGTTCGAAGTTGGGGCCACCACCGCGTAGTGCAGGTGAGCCATCGAGTCTTACGCCTGGAGCCCGTCCCATGACCAGTGTGGGATGCTGAGGCCGCTGGGCACGTCATCGGCGGACTGGGGGTAACGGGACATCGTTGTCGTGGTCGCCCAAGCGAAGTAGTCGTGGAGCACTTGTCGCAGAGGACCGTCGCCGGCTAGTCCGGCATCTGCAAGAGCCTGGTCGAAGCAGGCAATCGCACGGCGATCCATTTCGTCGTGCTCCCCCTTGCCGCTGTGCATCTTGACGACGGTTGTCTCGTCACAATAGGAGTCGGAATACGTGCTGGGGCCACCGAGTGCCTCGGCCCAGTAAGCGGCGAGCCGCTCGACATGCTGGGGGTGGAAGCCGTGGCTGAACGCATGGCCGACCACGTCGTCTGCCATGACCCGACGATGCCAGGCGGCAGCAAGACGGCGCAGGCCGTCACTTCCACCCGCCGCCTCGAAGACAGTTTGCATGATTCTATAGTGACAATCATCCCATATCTTTGCAAGACAATGGCCGCGGCAGTAGTGTCTCAGTTTGAATTTGGTGCTTAGGTCAAAATCGGAAGGGTCTATGGCAAACTGTGCTCATGGCGAAGCGTCCGCGTGACCCAAACCAATTAGCCAAGCTGATCGTAGATATTGCCACAGGCGAAGCCGAAGATACGGTGAGCGAATCGAAGAAAAAGCCTTCGTCTAAGCGCAAAGGTGGCCTAAAGGGTGGCAAGGCAAGGGCTGCTTCCCTTTCCCCTCGCAGGCGCAAAGATATTGCCAAACGAGCCGCCCATGCACGATGGAAGGGCTAGACCAATTCTCCCTCGTCGCCATCTTCCTCTTCACCATCTTCGGCCAAGGGATCGTCCATGTACTCAGTCGATTCTGCCAGTTCCGCAAGGTCCTTGTTGAAGTTGTAATCCATAGGGTCTAGCTTGTCGCGGTGAATGTTATTTTCGTTCCAAGACATGAAGTCAAATTGAAGCTGCGCTACATCCGCTAGGGCCGCCTTTCTGCGAAGAGAAAAAGATGCGCGAGCGACGTTGGCCGGAGCGGAGAAGATAGGGAACCATCTTGACCGTTGTTTCGGGCCATCCTCGGTCATGACCTCTTCCATAATTGGAAGACTTGCGCGAACCTCACGTCCCTGAGGGTCAATTAGATATGTTTCGCGGAAACATCGGGTTATCAGTCTCCGCAATTGTTCTCTTGGCGTGAGCGGTACTGGACGCCATAGACCCTTCTCAATAGCCCACCCTGCAATGTTGTCCGGCGAAAGATCGGGACGTTTATCAGGATGGGTTTCCTTATATTTGTCGATCAGGAATTGCATTTTTCGACTACCCTGTCTTGCTGCTCTTGTTGGTGAGGTTGCCATAGTGCTCCTTCTCTACAATACATTCGGTGCAATGGTTTGGTTCCAACCATCCGTCAACGCGGTCGAGGTGACAATTTCCCGAACCTTTACGAGGAAGTCTCTTTGTTGGGCATAAGGAAGTTCCTGCCTATGCTGTAGTTGGCCGACAACGATGCCGGGGTGAATCTTCATTCTGTTGGCGAATTGAATGATGCGCGTGGTTGGGTAGAATGGACCAACTCGTTGAATAAACGATTTCAACTCGGCTATCGGGATAAGAGAATCAGCGGCACGCCGATCTACAGCCCGCTCCGCTTCGTTATCTACCAGCCGGACCGCGATGCCCTTGGTCCCATCAATAAGATCGGGATCAATGGCCGCATCGCCGTTCTCGATATGTGCCATTTCGTGCATTAAGGTGAACCAGAATCCGTCAATTCGGTCATGGCGCAGCGACATGGCAATAGCTGGCCCGTCGTCGAGCCAGAAAGACGCTCCGTCGATTTTTACCCCCGGAATGGGTTCGATAACTGCGAATCGAATGCCATGTTCGGCCAGGATTTTGGGAACGTGGCGAGCCTCCTTGGAATACGCAGCTAACCTTCTCAATTTAGATGTCGCCGACTTCACCGTCTTTTTTAAATAGGGCGCTACAGCTTGAGACAACGCCAACTGTCGCGCCCTGAAACACCACGCTTTTTCGGAGACGTTCAATTCTGGAATAATAGCGGTTCGCCGTGGCGCAAGACGCAACGTCACGTTATCCAGGGAATCCTGGCCAAAGAAGTTCTTTAACGAGATTTCCAATTCGGTGGCACTCGTGAATTCGGGAATCCACCCCCTTTTCAGCATGTCTTTAATCGGAGCGATGCTATAGCAGGTCGCGAGTAGGCTCACATCGGATGTGTCCCTGTCCGTAATCGAAAGTCGGTAGAGATTGTCCCAATGAAGCCATTCTTCCGGTGAGTTGCCGAAGGCGGCGGCGAATGCAACTGCCATTTCCGGGCTGATATTGCTTTTTCCAGCCAGAATCGAGTAGATAGTCTGACGGCTGCTCCCAGTAATCGCCGCAAGTTCTTCCTGCGTCCAACCCTGCACCTCCATCTTTTCCCGTAAGAGCCGTCCGGGATGTTCAGTTGCCATAAGGGGGCCTGTAAATTTCGTAGTACCCGCGAATGCCGTGGCATTTTAGGGCCAGACGCACTATATTTCATGTTTGCACTCAAGTAAAGTACATATTTACATTTTATAGTTTTATACTGAACTTTATGCTTGGCATTTATTGGGATGGCTATTATGATTTGCAGACATGAATCGCCTGCCTCTTTCCAAGCGCGTACAAATACTCGGGATGCTGGTCGAAGGAAATAGTCTCCGTGCAACCGCTCGGCTTGCAAACGTATCCATCAATACCGTCACGAAGCTGCTGGTCGATTTGGGCACCGTTTGCTATGCGTTTCACGATACGAATGTTCGCAGAGTCAGAGTCCGCCGGATGCAGTGTGACGAGATTTGGGCATTCGTGGGCGCGAAGGCAAAGAACGCCAGCCCGGAGAAAAAAGCTCAGGGTTGGGGCGATGTTTGGACATGGGTAGGAATGGATGCTGATACGAAACTCTGCATAGGCTACATGGTAGGTGGCCGCGATGGATGGTGGGCAACTGAATTTATGAGGGATTGTGCGAGTCGGATAAATGGACGCGTCCAAATCACAACCGATGGTCACAGGGCCTATCTAGATGTCGTGGAAGATGCCTTTGGATCGGATGTCGATTACGCGCAGCTACACAAGATTTACGGAGCATCTGAAGAGCCGGATACCCGGTACTCCCCGCCCCAATGTATCGGTTGCGATATGAAAACTGTCAGTAGCAATCCCGATCCTAAGCACGTCAGCACAAGCTACGTCGAGCGCCGGAGCCTTACTATGCGGATGAACATGCGGCGTTTTACGCGACTAACGAATGGGTTCTCAAAGAAGATCGAAAACTTCGGTCACTCAGTTTCATTGCATTACATGTGGTACAACTTCGCTCGCGTCCACAAGACCCTAAGAGTGACGCCAGCGATGGAAGCTGGAATCTCGGATCATGTTTGGCGCTTTGAAGAAATCGTTCTTTTGACGAGCTGAAAATACTATGGGGAAGGCTGACCGAACAACGATATTAGCAACGATTGCCCTTGCGGTTGCCGGATTCGGACGGATCGTGTTCGCTCATGATTTCATATTGGGCGGTGCGCTGATCGGCCTTGGAATCATCCTCGCCATCAGGATCATTCTCTATTTCCGGAAGCGGTGAGAAAATTCAAACTGAGACACTACCGAAAATGGCCGCCGCGAGTTCAGCCGAGGTGTGCAAATCCGGGCCGTCCGACGGGGCCTTTCCAACAAAGGTTTAGATGTTGAGGGTGAGGGAAGTTTCGGGGATGAAGGTATCGGTGCGCTGAGAAGCGGCGGCTTTCGCGGGGAATGGATTCTTCTCGCGATCCACCGGGTTGTAGCGAGTGTCGCGCTCGACGGGAACGCGGCCGGCCGCGCGAATGAGGCGCTCGAGTTCGGCGCGGGTGAGGTGTTCCGGGGTGGTGGCGCCGGCATCGTGATAAATTTTTTCCTCGACCACGGTGCCATCGAGGTCGTTCGCGCCAAATTGCAGCGCGATTTGCGCGATTCGCGGCGTGAGCATGACCCAGTACGCCTTGATGTGATCGAAATTGTCGAGCAAGAGGCGCGACACGGCGATGGTCTTGAGATCGTCGATACCCGTCGGGCCGGGAAGGTGCGCCAGCCCGGTATTCGCCGGATGAAATGCCAGCGGGATAAAAGTGACAAAGCCGTGGGTCTGGTCCTGCGTGCCGCGAAGCTGAATGAGGTGATCCACGCGCTCTTCGGGCGTCTCGACGTGCCCGTAGAGCATGGTGGCATTCGAGGGCAGGCCGATTTCGTGCGCGGTGCGCGCGATCTGCAGCCACATCTGACCGCTGACTTTGTGATCGCAAATGATTTTGCGCACGCGAGGATGAAAAATCTCCGCGCCGCCGCCGGGAAGCGAATCCACGCCCGCGTCCTTCATGGCGAGAAGCGTGTCGCGAATGGACATCCTGGAAATCCGCGCGTAGTAGCCTACTTCGACCATGGTGAACGCTTTCAAATGGACCTGGGGGAAGCGCTGCTTCAAACCCCGAATCAGGTCGAGGTAATAGGCGAAAGGAAGATCGGGATGCAGGCCGCCGACGATGTGAAATTCGGTGGCGCCTTCGGCGAGACCTTGCGCGGCGCGATGGTAGATTTCATCGAGCGCAAACGTATAGGCGCCGGGGACGTCCGGCGAGCGGCCAAACGCGCAAAGCTTGCAATGAGCCACGCAGACGTTGGTGGGATTGATGTGCCGGTTGACGTTGTAATAGGTGACGTTGCCATGGCGCTTTTCGCGCACATGATTTGCAAGCCAGCCCACGGCGAGCAGATCGTGCGACTGGAAAAGCGCGAGACCGTCGTCGGCGGAAAGGCGCTGGCCGGCGAGAACCCTGCCTGCGATAGGTTCGAGACGCGCGTCCGTGATTCGAAGTTTTCCCGGCATTGAGGTGGTTGTGCCGCCGTTCAAGGACGCATCACCATTGCAGCCGCGCCCCAGAAAAGCAGGAACAATAGACTAATATAGCCATTCACGGTGAAAAACGCAGCATTGATTTTGGTGAGGTCGTTCGGCTGCACCAGCGATTGCTCGTAAGCCAGAAGAGCCGCCACCACGAAAATTCCCGCCCAAGCGGGCCACGCGAGATGAAAAGCGAGCGCGAGCCAGACCAGCAGGCCGACCATGACGACGTGCATGGCTCGGGCAATGAGAAGAGCGCGGGCAATGCCAAATTCCTTGGGAATCGAATAGAGTCCGGCGGACTTGTCGAAGTCCACATCCTGGCAGGCGTAAAGAACGTCGAAGCCGCCGACCCAAAGCGTGACGGCAGCACAAAGAATCAAGATGCGCCAATCGAGCGAGCCGCGAATCGCGATCCACGCGGCGGCCGGCGAAATTCCCAGGCAGAAGCCAAGCACGAAATGGGCCCAGGTGGTGAAGCGCTTGGTGTAGGAATAAAAAAAGAGCAACGCGAGAGCGGCGGGCGAGAGTTTGAGCGCGAGGGAATTGAGTTGCCAGGCGGCAATCACGAGGATTGCCGACGCGGCGAAAGTGAAAAGCCAGGCGAAGACGGACGACAGTTCGCCCTTCGGCAGCGCGCGATTGGCGGTGCGAGGATTGCGGCGATCGTATTCGACGTCGGCAATGCGGTTCATGGTCATGGCGGCGGAGCGCGCGCCGACCATCGCGACGACGATCCAGAGGATTTGCGGCCAGGTGGGCAAGATGCCCGCCGCGCGCGCGGCGAGCAGCGCTCCGACGAGCGCGAACGGCAGCGCAAAGACTGAGTGCTCGAACTTGATCATTTCGAGCACGATTCGAATGCGGCTTTTTCCGTGGGCGGGATCGAGCGCGGATTTGGCGGACGGGCTCATTTATGATTTGCCGCCCTTCCAGCGATATTGCTTTTGCTGAGGCAAGCCAAGCTGCGCGAGCACGCGGTAGACGAACTGCTCGATCATATCGTCAATATCCGACGGCCCGTAATAAAAGGCGGGCATAGCGGGCATGACGGTGGCGCCGGCGTCATGCACGCGCAGCATATTTTCGAGATGGATGCGATTGAGCGGCGTCTCGCGGAGGCAAAGAAGGAGCGGGCGGCGCTCCTTGAGGCAGACGTCGGCGGCGCGAGTGAGAAGATCGTTGGCGATGCCGGAAGCGATTGCGCCGAGCGCGCCAGCCGAGCAGGGAATCACCACCATGGCGTCGAGCGTCGCGCTGCCAGAGGCGATGCTGGCGCCGATGTCTTTATTGGGCAAGCATTCGATTTTGTGGGCCGGAGTTCCGGTTAGGCGCGAGGGAAGTTTTTTGCCATCGGCGACGGCGACATTTAATTCGGTGGCCAGAAGGCGGAGGCCGGCGTCGCTGACGACGAGATGAACGCGTTCGACGCGAGAGTCGGCGTCGAGCATCCGAAGGAGCGCCTGCGCGTAAATCGCGCCACTCGCGCCAGTGACGCCGACAATGATGGAACGGCCTTCTGCAATCGTTTTCGCCATGTGCGGAATCTTCGAGTCTAGGCGGGCAATTTCGGCAAAGTCAAGAAGGGCGATAGGCTCGCGGCGAAAGCCGGCCGCGCGAGTGTTAGAATCGCGGCGGAGCTAACCGGAGTTAATCATGGATGAACGCGACGTTCGAAAATTTATCGAGGCGGTAAAGCGCGGGCAGGTGACCGTGGAAGACGCAGTGGAGCGCTTGCGGCAACTGCCTTATGAGGACCTGGGCTTCGCCAAAATCGATCATCATCGCGGGCTGCGGCAGGGCTATCCGGAAGTGGTCTACGCGCGCGGCAAGACGACCAAGCAGGTGATTGAAATCGTGCGCGGAATGCTGCGAGCGAAGGCGTCGCACAATATTCTGATCACGCGCGCGAATAGGCAGATTTTCAGCGGAGTGAAACGGCTGAACCGCGCCGCGGAATTTCACGAACTTTCCGGAGCGATTTCGATCCAGCGCAATCACAGGGCGAGCAATAAGGGATTGATCCTGATCGTTACGGCGGGAACCAGCGATATTCCGGTGGCCGAAGAAGCGCTGATCACGGCGCGAGCGATGGGGAATCGAGCGGAGGCGATTTACGACGTGGGCGTCGCGGGGCTGCATCGCCTGCTGGAACATCGCAAGCAACTGGCGGAGGCGCGGGTGATTGTGTGCGTGGCCGGGATGGAAGGAGCGCTGCCGAGCGTGGTTGCGGGCCTGGTGGCGGCGCCGGTGATTGCGGTGCCGACGAGCACGGGCTATGGATCAAGCTTCGGCGGGTTGACCGCGCTGCTGGCGATGCTCAATAGTTGCGCGTCGAACATCAGCGTGGTGAATATCGACAACGGATTCGGAGCGGGGTGCGTGGCGAGCGTGATCAACCGGCTTTAGGAGAGCGCGGCGGCGAGCGCGGACGCGAGAGCGTCTTCTTCATCGGGGAAGACGGTGCGCAGGTCGAGGACGAGGCGATCGTCTTCGATGCGCGCGATCACAGGGATGCCGCACGCGGGCCGGCGCAGGCGCTCTTCGAGTTTCGCGGCGGAATGGCGCTTGCTCGCGATTGAAATCAGCTCGGCCGGCAATTGTTGATCGGGAGTGGAGCCGCCGCCAATCACGGAAAATCCGGCGATACGTTCGATGGCCGCATCCTGGGCGGCGGAAACGCGCAGCCTCTCGATGAATGCGGAGGCGCGGCGCGCAAGATCGTCGCGCGTGAGGCGGATCATTCGCAGCGCCGGAATGTCGTCGAGCGCACCCTGCAAGTACGATTTCAGCGTAGCTTCGAGCGCCGCGGTCGCCAATTTGTCCGCGCGCAAGGCACGGAAGAGCGGGTTGCGACGAATGCACTCGACGATTTCTTTTTTGCCGGCGATGATTCCCGCCTGGGGGCCGCCAAATAATTTGTCGCCGCTGAAGGACACCAGCGAAACGCCGGCGTCGCAGCTTGCGCGCACGAGAGGCTCAGAGATTCCACTCGGCGCGAGATTTGCGACGCACCCCGAGCCGAGGTCTTCAAACACGGGCACGCCCAGACGCCGGCCCAATGCCACGAGTTCTTCGAGCGAGGGCCGCTCGGTGAATCCGGTGATGCGAAAATTGGAAGGATGCACGCGGAGAAGAAGGCGAGTGCGCTCGGTCGCGGCGCGTTCATAATCTCGAATGCGCGTGCGATTGGTGGTTCCCACTTCGCGCAGGATGGCGCCGCTTTCCGCCATGATGTCGGGGATGCGGAAGCCGTCGCCGATTTCGATCAGCTCGCCGCGCGAAACGATCACTTCGGCGGCTTTCGCGAGCGTGTTCAGCGCCAGAAAGACCGCCGCGGCGTTATTGTTGACAACGATTGCGGATTCCGCGCCGGCAAGGTCGGCAAGCGTTTTCGAGGTGTGAAGATCGCGCTTGCCGCGCCGGCCGGCCGCAATGTCGTATTCGAGATTCGAGTAACGCGTCGCGGTCTCCGCGATTTGGCGTACCGCGCTTGCGGAGAGGGGCGCGCGGCCAAGATTGGTGTGCAGAATCACGCCGGTCGCGTTGATCACACGCCGCAGCGATGGGGCGAGCATTGTTTCCGCGCGCGCCACGACTTGCGACTCGATGGTCTCCAGATCCACAGGGTTGCCGTGCGGAGCTGCATTTTTTAGGGCGATTCGGAGCTGGGCCAAGACTTCACGCGATGCCGACGCAACGATCGCGCGACCGGCGGTTTCCGCGAGCTTTTGCAGGCGGGGGCGAAACAGCAGCTCGTCAACGGAAGGAATCTCGCGCAGGCGCGCCGAGGCGTCCGGGGCCAGTTTTGCAACGGGTTCGCGCGGAGGATTCATCGCCAGTATTTGAACACACCGCGATTCAGGCCCGCAACCTTCAGGGATTTCTCTTTGCGACAAGCCGCGGCACGCGGAGATTGACGCTTCGCAGCGATGCTTCTAGTCTCGGTGAACACGTGTTTTTCAGGCTGCCATGGCGACCATCGACGACGAATTGAGCCAGATCGAGCGTGATATTCGCACGCTGAAGATCGAGTACGAACAGTACTTCGGCGGAGGCCGGTCGCGCCCGCCAACCGATACGCAGTGGCGCGTGGAATCGCTGATGCGCCGCTACAACGAGCGATCGGGCGAGTTGAGCGCCGGGCAGCGCTTTCGCTTCAACAATCTTGCGCAGACCTATGCGAAGTACGTGGAGATGTGGCGCAAGAAAACCGTTCAGAAGGAAACGGGCGTAACGCAACATCACTTCGGCGCCGCCGCCAAAGCGATCGAAGCAGAACGAGCGCGCCAGGCCGCTGAACACCAGGCTACCACGGAGGCGGCCGGAGCCAGCGCTGCGGGCCGCGCAGCGAACGCAGGCGAGGCCGGCGTTCACACCTCCGAGCGAGCCGCGGAAGCGAGAAAGACCACCGCGGCATTTGCGCTTTCGCTCGTGGATCCGGAGCACGAAAAAGACAAAGTGCGGGCGCTCTATCTGAAGCTGATCGAAGCACGCACGGAAACCGGCGAAAAAGCGGGCGCGCCGAGCCTGAAGGATTTCGAGCGCTTCGTCCGCCAGAAAACCAAGGACTTGAAAGACAAGGGGGGCAAAGAGATCGAATATACGGTCAGCATCGAAAGCGGCCGAGTGAAATTAAAAGCCCGCATCTCGATTTAGTGTCCTTTTTTTCCGCTTCACACCACTTCCGAAAGTTCTCCGAAACGCTTACACTAGCCAGCCCTTTCCTCAGGAGGTTTTCTTGTGGCCATCGAACGCGCGCTGATCAGCGTTTACGACAAGACCGGCATCGTGGAATTTGCCCGCGACATCGCAGCGCTGGGAATCGAGATCGTTTCGACGGGCGGGACGGCGCGACTATTGCGCGAAGCGAAAATTCCGGTGCGCGACGTGGCGGAACTCACAGGCTGGCCTGAAATGCTGGGCGGGCGCGTAAAAACGCTGCACCCAAAAGTCCACGGCGGGATTCTTTTCCAGCGGGGCAAGGCTGAAGACCGCAAAGAGGCCGCCGAGCATGGCATTGGCCCGATCGATCTGGTTGTCGTGAATCTGTATCCATTTTCGGCAACGGCGGCAAAGCCCGAAGTGACGCCGGAAGAGCTGATTGAGAATATCGACATCGGCGGGCCGGCCATGATTCGCTCGGCCGCGAAAAATTTTCAGAGCGTCGCGGTGGTTACGGACCCTGCCGATTACGCTGCGATCGCCCTGGCGCTGCGCGAAAAACGCGAGGTCGGCCTGTCCGCGCGGCTCGATCTGGCGCGCAAAGCCTACGCTCGCACGGCGCGCTATGACGGCGAAATCGCGACGGAACTCGAGCGCCTTTCAGCGAACGGCCAGGTAACCATCGGCAAGCCGGGCAAGCTGCCTGCGCGAATCGATATTTCGCTCGAACGGCGGCAGGCGATGCGTTACGGAGAAAATCCTCACCAGGCAGCCGCGCTTTACATTCCAGCAGGCGCTCCCGCCGCCGGCCTCGCGGGCGCAAAGCAACTTCAAGGCAAGGAGCTTTCCTACAACAACCTCGTGGATCTCGATGCGGCATGGGGGCTCGCGAGCGAATTCTGGCGTCCGGGGGTGGTTATCATCAAGCACAACAATCCAGCCGGGGCCGCGGAGCACGAATCGCTGCGCGAGGCGTACATTCGCGCTCTGGCGTGCGATCCGGTGTCCGCGTTTGGCGGCGTGCTGGCGTGCAACCGGCCTCTCGATGCCGGCACAGCGGAAGAAGTGGCCAAGCTTTTCGTGGAATGCATTGTTGCGCCGGGATACGAAGGCGCGGCGCTCGAAAAATTCGCGTCGAAGAAAAATCTGCGTCTTCTCGAAATGCCTCGCGAGGCCGCCGGGGAAGAGCTCGAACTGAAGCGCATCTCGGGCGGAGTTCTGGTGCAGGAGCCGGACCGCTACGAGCTGCGCGAATCGGAATTGAAAACCGCCAGCGAGCGCGCACCGAGCGAAGCCGAACTAAGGGCGTTGCTTTTCGGATGGAAAGTATGCAAGCACGTGAAGTCGAATGCGATCGTGTTTGCACGCGAGGGGCAGACGCTCGGCGTCGGCGCGGGGCAGATGAGCCGGGTGGATTCCGTGAAGCTCGCGGTGATGAAAGCGGCAGTGGCGAACATTTCTCTCGCCGGTAGCGTGGTTGCTTCGGACGCATTCTTCCCGTTTCCCGATGGCGTGGAAGAAGCCGGCAAGGCAGGAGCGACGGCCGTGATTCAGCCGGGAGGCTCGGTGCGGGATGCGGACGTGATCGCCGCCGCGAATAAACTGGGAATGGCGATGGTCTTTGCGGGCGTCCGCCACTTCCTTCATTAGGAAGGTTTTCCCTGGGGATTCAAATGCCTTCTTGTTGGAACTGGAGCTCCGACCCCCGAAAAATCGCGCAACGAACTTCCGTATCGGGGGTCACAGCAAACCGCCAGGCGTAAGTTCAATGGGCCCAGTATCTCGCCGAAAACTCGGATTTGCCTGACGTTTGACAGGGAACCGCTGGGCCTTTCCATACATCCAACAGGTATCGCTCCAGCACCAGCCGGAACGACGAATATCCAATAAAGCTTCCTCGTGCGGCGATCGGTGCGAATCCCGAAAGAAACTCCGCCGGGGAATACTTTGACGCTGATTTGCGCCGTGTACGATAATGGAGTTTTGCGGGTGCGCATGAAAACCATCTATAGCATCGGGCTTCTAACTCTTCTGGCGATCGCGCCTTCGCTGCGCGCGCAGAGCCAAACCACGCCGCAACAGCC
>JANWJR010000144.1 GCA_025451835.1 Candidatus Acidiferrales bacterium
AGTTTGAACCGAGAGGCCTGGTTCGAAACCCGCCGAATTGTAACCAGCGACCTACAGAGGGTCAACCCCAATTTTTCATTTCGCATAATCGCGCCAGACTCGCTTCTGTCTTAGTCGCAATCTATAATCCGGGTAATTCCTCTCCTAACGTTACAGTGGGAGAGGCGCTCGAAACAACTGTACAGACGGACAGGATGGACGCAGAACGTCACTTGATCGAGAGAATCGCGCGCATGGTGCCCTCTGTGCCTGGAGGCGAACTACGCCTGGGGATCGGGGATGACTCCGCCGTGATTCGGCCGAGGCCAGGAACCGAGTTGGTTTTAAGCTGCGATGCGTTTCTTGAGGGCGTTCATTTCCTCGGAAATGTGCACCCGCCGAAATCGGTTGGCTACAAATCCCTCGCGCGAGCAACCAGCGACCTGGCAGCCATGGGCGCGATACCGCGCCTTTTCCTGATGACCCTCGCTCTTCCGGCGCGGAACACGGGAACCTGGCTGAACGCTTTCCTTCGCGGCCTCGCGAGAGCAGCCCGCGAATTCGATATGAGACTCGCCGGCGGCGATACCACGAAGAGCGCAACAATCTCGATCGCCGTGACGGTGATTGGCGAAATTCCAGCGGGGCGCGCGGTCCCGCGGACGGGCGCGCGCGTGGGAGATCTCATTTATGTCAGCGGAACGCTGGGCAGAGCACATATCGGCCTGGAAATAATGCTGGCTGGCTTTGGCCGCCAGAAGAAATTCCGTACTTTGCTCGAAACTCATCTCTACCCGAGGATACCGCTGCAATTGGGAGCGTGGCTGGCGAATCGTCGCATGGCTTCTGCGATGATGGATATCTCCGACGGGCTGTCGACCGATCTAAGCCGCATGTGCGACGCGAGCGGAGTGGGAGCGCGCATCGGGTCCGGCCGTGTGCCGTGCGTATCGCTGCCGCCCGGCTTGCCAAGCGCGCTTCGAGCCCGGCTCAATCCCCTGGAGATGGCGCTACACGGTGGCGATGACTACGTCCTGCTCTTTACGGTTCCGCGCCGGAAAGAGAAGCGATTGCAAGCGGCACCCGGATTCCGCGATCTAATAGCCATCGGAGAAATCACGCGCGCCCGAAAAATTGTCCTGATGCATGGAGACGGCAATCCCACACTGCTCGCCTCCCGCGGCTGGGATCCCTTTCGCAAAAAATAACCAGAAACTGCCAAGCGAGAGCCAGGCTACCGGGGTCTAGGAGGAGAAGCGGTGGCGGGAGCCGCCGCTGCAGAGGCTATAGGCGGCTTCGGCATCGGAGCTGCGGGCGCGGCGATCTTACGCAGCGGCTTCGACGGTGGGCTCTGCGAGGCAGCGGGAGTCGCGAGTCCTTGTTCAGTGACGTCCGCGGGGGGTGCCGTATCCGGCACGTCGGTTTGCACGTGCTCCGTCAACGCGGTTTTTTCAAGCGGCACGACATTCGGGAAGTCTTCGACCGGCATTCCCTGTTCCGCTCCTTGCATGAATTCGAGCCAGATCGGCAGCGCAGCCCGCGCTCCCGTTTCTTTTTTTCCGAGTGACACGCGTTTGTCGTCGTTCCCCACCCAGACACCGGCAGTAAGTTGTGGCGTAAATCCTATGTACCATGCATCGGTGAAATCGTTCGTCGTGCCGGTTTTTCCTGCCGATGGCCTCCCCAATTCCTTCGCTCGAACGCCGGTGCCGAATTGCACCACGTCTTCGAGCATCGCAACCATCGTGCGGGCAACCTCGGGAGGAATCACGTCGGTGACTTTTGGCCGGTCTTCCTCGAGCAGCGCGCCGTCGTAAGAAGTTACGCGCCGGATGTAATGCGGCTCGATGTGGATCCCATCATCGGGAAACGTCGTGAAAGCAGATATGTGTTCGAGCGGCGTGAGATCGGCTGCGCCCAGTGCGAGCGGCAGATAAGGCGGAAGCGGGCTGCTAATCCCGAATTTGCGCGCGAGCTGAATCACGTTTTGCACGCCCACTTTATCCAGTAACCGCACGGCCGGCACATTCCGGGAATCGGCCAGCGCGCGCCGCAGCGTGATACGGCCTTCGAATTTGTCGTCGTAATTCTTCGGCGAATAATCCTGGCTGCCGCTGTGGTAAGTCACCGGCTCGTCAATCACCGTATCGAAAGGGCTGAGGCCATCTTCGAGCGCCTGTGTGTAGACGTAAACCTTGAACGAGCTGCCCGTCTGGCGCATCGCTTGCGTCGCGCGATTGAATTTCGACTGCTCGAAGTCGTACCCACCCACCATGGCCTTGATTTCGCCGGTGGAGTTGTCGATCGCCAGGAGAGAGGCTTGCGCCGACGGTTCCTGTTCGAGCTGAACGCTCGCCGTGAGGCCCGAAAGGTTCTGTACCGAGACGACCACGAGGTCGCCAATCTTCAGCAGGCTGGCCGGAGACTTCCGTCCGGTCCACGCGAAATCCGCTGGCGTGAGCATCGCGTGATACGCCCCAATCTTGACTGTCGCGAATGTCGCCTGGATATTTGTGACCAGTCCCGTGACGTAGTCACCTTTGTCGATCGACTCGTGCCAATCGTCATTCTGATAACTGTCTAGCCTGCCGAGATGGTCCGCGAGAATATTAGGCAGGTTACCGCGCCACCCGTGTCGGCGGTCGTAGGCGTGCAGCCCATCGCGCACGGCTTTGTCCGCGGACTTTTGCATGGCCACATTCAGAGTGGTGTAAACGCGCAAACCCTGCTCGTGAACAGCCGCCGTCCCGTAGGTGTGCTCCAGATATTGCCGGATTTCTTCGATGAAATAAGGTGCGAGATCGTTGCGCGGCGCCGAAATGTGGAGACCGAGAGGCTCCTTGATCGCCGCCCGGGCTTGCGCCTCCGTGATCTTGCGATCGTGCGTCATCAGCGAGAGCACCAGATTGCGCCGCTGAAGTGCACGATCCGGATGCGCGGTCGGCGAATAGATGGGACCCCGAATCATTGCCGCCAGCAAAGCGGCTTCGGGAACGGTGATCTGTCCAATCGGCTTGTTGAAGTAGTATTCGGACGCAGCCTCAAAGCCGTAATTTCCATTCCACAGATAGACCTGATTGCAGTACATCGTCAGGATCTGCGCCTTGGTGTAATGCCGTTCGATCTGAAGCGCGAGGATGGTCTCTTCGAGCTTGCGATGAAAACTTCTGTCGGCGCGGTTAAGAAAAAGACCACCCGCTAGCTGCATGGTGAGAGTGCTGGCGCCTTCGGCGGCACGGCGGCGCGCGATGTCGCGCCATGCCGCTTCGAGAACGCGCGGAAAATCAACACCCCAGTGCTCTTCGAAGTGCTGGTCTTCGGTGGTGAGAATCGCATCCTTCAAGACTTTGGGAATCTGTTCGTAGGTGAGAAGAATGCGCCGCTGCAGGGCGAAGGTCCCAATCGATTCGCCGTCGTCGGAATAAAGCTCCGTGACTGTGTTCGGACGATAGTCTTCAAGCGCGTGAATTTCCGGCAAATCACTGGTGTAAACGAAAAGCAGCCCCACAGCCGCGCCAAAGCCGACCGCGCAAATCAGCAAAAACGTGAATGCCAGACGCCCAAAGAGCGTCCCGCCTCCGATCTTCATCGTTGCGCGATAGAAACCGTCCATCGAAACTGCATTCTATCGCATTGCGGATGGCCCTGCCGAGATCGCACTTGTCCGATGTT
Organism: Candidatus Acidiferrales bacterium; assembly: GCA_025451835.1. Classification (GTDB taxonomy): domain Bacteria; phylum Acidobacteriota; class Terriglobia; order Acidiferrales; family UBA7541; genus Palsa-295. Next base: position 3,652 of record JANWJR010000144.1, read on the forward strand.
CCAGCCTACGCGGCTTCAATCCGAATGCAGGCGACGCGCACGCATATATCCTGCGATGGTTCACTCGCCCACCAAGACCGCCTCGGCTTCGATTTCGACCAGCATCTCCGGCGCAACAAACTGGCTCACTTCGATCATCGAGCACGCCGGAAGAATCTTCGCGAAAAATTCGCCGTGGGCGCGGCCGACTTCCTGCCAATCTGCGATGTGCCTCAGAAATACTCGCGTACGGACGACATCGGAAAGTTGAGCTCCAGCCTTGCTGAGTGCGGACTCGATATTTCGCAAAGTCTGCACCGCTTGCGTGTAGGCATCTCCTTTGCCAACAATTTCTCCGCTCGCACTCGTCGCCGTCGTGCCCGCGACGTACACATGCGAACCCACGCGCACCGCCCGCGAGTAGCCGACTATCGGCTCCCATGGTGTTCCGCTCGATACATTCGTCCTTTGCATGAGTGCCTCCGATGGCTTATCCGATGCTCTGATGCGCCGCTTGGATGGCGCCCGGCGCAGGAACGCCGCCCCCTTCATCATCGCACCACCGTGAAGAAATACGGTGTCGCGAACCGCTGGACAGAAATTCGCGAAGTCTCTAATCTTAAGAGGGCCGACGAAATCCCGCAGGAGAACAGATCGCTCATGAAGTGCCACAACATCCTCGAAGCGATGGGCAACACGCCGCTCATCCGGCTGAACCGCATCGCCAAGGATTCCGCCGCCGAAATATACGTCAAAGCCGATTATTTGAATCCGGGCGGATCGGTGAAGGACCGCATCGGCGTCTCGATGATCGACGAGGCCGAACGGAAAGGTTTGCTCAAACCCGGCGGAACGATCATTGAAGGAACCTCGGGCAATACCGGCATGGGACTCGCGCTCGTCGCGGCCGTTCGCGGATACAAAGTGGTCTTTACCATCACCGACAAGCAATCGCGCGAAAAAATCGATCTTATGAAGGCGTTCGGCGCGGAAGTGATTGTGTGCCCCACAGCCGTCGAACCCGAAGATCCGCGCAGCTATTATTCCGTTGCCAAGAAGCTTGCCCGCGAGATTCCGAATTCCTTTTATCCGAACCAGTACGAAAATCCAATGAATCCCGAGGCGCATTACCAAACCACCGGCCCTGAAATCTGGAACGACAGCGACGGAAAAATCACGCACTTCGTTTGCGGAATCGGCACGGGCGGCACCATCAGCGGCGTCGGCCGTTACCTGAAGGAACGCAATCCCGATGTGAAAATCATCGGCGTCGATCCGATTGGCTCGCTCTATTACGAGTTTGTCAAAACTGGAAAAGTTGGCAAGGCGCTGACCTATGTGGTCGAGGGAATTGGCGAGGATTTCTTTCCGGCGACCATGAATCTAAAAATCCTCGACGATGTCCTCCAGGTGAATGACGAGGAATGCTTCGTCTGGGCGCGGCGGCTCGCAAAGAAGGAAGGAATTTTCACCGGAGGTTCGGGCGGCGGATGCATTTCCGGAGCGCTCCGCGTGGCTCGCGAGTGCAAGCCGGGCGACTTCGTGGTTGCGTTTCTTCCGGATTCCGGCACGCGGTACCTGAGCAAGGTCTATAACGATGAATGGATGCGCGAGCACGGCTACGCGGATGCGGAAGTCGCTCTTCGAATCGCGGACGTGATTCGGGCCAAGCGGCAAAACGGCAAGGCGCGAGAGATGATCGTGGCGCGCCCGTACCAAACCGTATTCCACGCGCTCCACACAATGCAGCAGCAGGATATTTCGCAGTTGCCAGTCTTCGAAGAGGACCATTCGATCGGCGCCGTCTACGAGGATCAGATTCTCAACCTCGCGTTGCAGGGCAAGGATCTCCGCAAGCTCGTGATCCGCGAAGTGATGGGCGCGCCGCTGCCGCAGGTGCCCCACAATGCGCCCGTCGAACGCGTGACCTACATCTTGAGCCACGAAGGACCAGCGGTGTTCGTTGAAATGAGCGACGGCAAGCTCGAAATTCTTACGAAATTCGATCTGATGGACACCATTGCGGGCCTGGTCGGCCAGAAGCGCTAAGGCACGCCCGCCCGCAACTCGCTCGAAATTCCCCGTTTTGGTATTCTGTCTGAATTCATATGCGCATAGATGACTTCAATGAACGCCTGAAGCACGCGGTCCTCGTCGCTGACGGCGCGATGGGCTCGCTGCTGTACGAGTCGGTGGGCCCGCAGCGCTGCGTGGACGAACTGAACGCGTCTCATGCCGAGGCCGTTTTTTGCGCTCACCAGGCGTATCTCGATGCCGGCGCTCACCTCATCGAGACGAACACGTTTGGCGCGAATCGCCAGAAACTCGAGCAGTTCGGCATGGGCGAACGAGTCATCGAGCTGAACCATCGCGGAGTAAAGATCGCGCGAGAAGCGCGCGAAGCCGCAAAACACGAAGTCCTGATTGCCGGATCGATCGGCCCGCTCGGCCTGGTTCGCCAGGTGCGCGAGTTGCCTCGCGACGAGATGGTCGCCATTTTCCGCGAGCAGGCGGGTGCCCTTGAAGAGCGTGGTATCGATCTTTTTCTGCTCGAAACTTTCAGCGACATCGAGGAGTTGCTCGCGGCGATTGACGCCGTTCGCTCGTTTTCGAGGCTTCCAGTCGTCGCGCAGCTCACCTATTCCGAAGAAGGCGAGACGTTCGGCGGGACGCGCCCGGTTGAAGCCTGGGAAAAACTAAAACAAAAGGACGTGCAAGCGGTCGGCGCGAATTGCACCGTCGGTCCCCAGCTTCTGCTGCCGGTTTTGCGTGCCTTGGCGGAATGCACGCAACTTCCGCTGACCGCCATGCCGAACGCCGGTTTCCCAAAGCGCATCGGAGACCGCACGGTGTATCCGCGTTCGTCCCCGGAATATTTTGCGCTTTTTGCGAAAGAGGCTGTCGAAATTGGCGCCCGCATCCTGGGCGGATGTTGCGGTACAACGCCAGAACATATTCACGCCATTGCCGAGGCGGTAAAAACATTGCATCCGGCGAAGCAAGCAAGCAAGGCTGGCCATGCTCCCGTCAACATTCTCGAGCCACGAGAACGGACCCGTAGGATTGTCGCGCGCGAACCAGAAAGCAAACTGTGGCGGAAAATCCAAGCGGAGCAGTTCGCCATTTCAGTGGAAATCGATCCGCCCAAGGGCGTCTCGATTGAGCGCGTGATCGATCAGGTTGGCCGCGTGATGGCCTCCGGCCAAGTGGATTCGATCGACATCAACAGCGGCACACTGGCGCGTGTCGG
>JANWJR010000145.1 GCA_025451835.1 Candidatus Acidiferrales bacterium
CAAGGCGCGAAACGCTACCAGTCGGCGCTGCAGAAGGCATGGAACGAAGGGCTGCCGGCCGCGACGCTTCAGGATTTGAATCAAAAACTCATGGAAAGTGAACACCGGCTGACCACTGACGAAGGTTTGCTTCGGCGGCCTTGGTACAAGCAAATGATCGATGCACCGGGCATTTATTCCGGATATGGCGCTAAGACGATACCCGGCGTGCGAGAAGCCATCGAGCAGAAACAGTGGGATGAAGCCAACTCTGAAATCGTGCGTATCGCGAAGGTGCTGAATAACGAGACCGCGCTGATAGATTCTTGCGCGGCTGAATTGGAGCAGATCAAACGCTAACGCCTTGCGGGGCATAATGCGCAGCCGCGCTTAAAGGCCCATGATCTGAAAGCCGGCGTCCACGAAAATTGTATTGCCAGTAACGCCGCGACCAAGGTCGCTGCCGAGAAACACGGCGGCGTCGGCCACCTCCGCTATGTCCGTGTTGCGGCGCAGCGGCGCGTGTTGCGCGACGAAATCGAGGACCTTGGAAAAATCCTTGATGCCACGCGCCGAGATCGTCTTGATGGGACCGGCGGAGATGGCATTCACGCGAATTTTCCGTGCACCCAGCTCGCTTGCCAGGTAGCGGACCGAAGCCTCAAGTGCAGCCTTTGCGACGCCCATGACGTTATAATTGGTCACGACCCGCGTCGAACCGAGATACGTCAGCGTAATGATTGATCCGCCGTCGGTCATGAGAGGTGCGAGCACGTTCGATACGGCCACCAGCGAGTATGCGCTGACGTCGAGCGCGAATTGAAATCCCTCGCGTGACGTGTTGAGGAATGGCTGCCCTAGGTCGTCGCGGTTTGCGGACGCGATGCTATGCACGACCGTATCTATCTTGCGGCCCTGCCCCTTGAGGGACGCGGCCAGCGCGTCAATATCCGATTGCTGTTGCACGTCGCACGGAAAAAGTGCCGCCGCGCCAAGTTGCTGGCCGATGTCTTCCACGCCAGGTTTTGCTCGCTCATTTTGATACGTGAGCAGCAGCGTGGCGCCCTCCCGAACGTAGGCTTGCGCGATCGCGTACCCAATGCTCCACTGATTCCACACGCCAAGTACGATTGCCGTCTTGCCTTCCATAAGTTTTGACATAGGGAAAGTATTTTACCCGGAATCGTCGGTTCCAGCTTAACGATCTGCACTGTATGAGAGCCGGGCTGGCGGGAGTTTGGTCGAAAACGAATGTAATCTGATTCTAGCGCGAGTGCATCCAGCGAATGATTTCCTTCACAAGGTCGGCGACGTAGGGCCACAGAACGCCTAGAATTCCCAGGGATGCCGCCGCTACGCGCGACGGAACTGAGATCTTACTCTTGACTGCGTTTGGATCGTGTCTTGAGCAAAATCCGCCTTCGAGCGCGGGCCGGTTGCAGCGCTGGCCTTCAGGTCCAAGGTAGAGGCAAGGTCCGAATTGTTGCGCTGGCTTCTGAACGGAGATGGTACCGGCGCGGATGCCGTATACGACGTCTTCCGGCGCCGATTTGATTCCGAACTCGTCGTAACGCCACGCATCCTGGTAGGGCCCGGAGCGCTCCTCCAGCGTCGCGTTTGAGTCTTTCCCGATCCCGTTAACGGATACGCCTAGTTCCATTGTCCCCGCTTTTCGAGTCCGCTAGAGTAGATATTCAGCTCGTTAAGCCGTTATGCCCGATATGCCCATTGTCCAGACGCCATCCGAGCCGGACAGGCTCACGCTTGAGCCATATTGCGCGGAAATCCGGCTGTCGAAGCTGGCCCTCGGCGTCGACAACATCCATTATGACGTTTTCCTGAGCCCGAAGTTCGTCGAATTCTCTCATAAGTACCTACTGGACCTGGTCCGGCAGGTTGTTAATATCACGCTGCTCTATGGGAAGGATCGCGATCGCGACCGCGACCGAAAGCGATCCGGTCCACCCGAGCATGGAGCGTTTCGCAAAATTCTTTCTGAAGTGCTGCAAGCGTCGCTCACGAATGCCAAGTACCAGCAATCGATCGATACCGACGTGCTTCACCAGCTCGCGATCCTGAAATTTCTCACCTCCGAAATCAGCAACCAATTCTCCAGCATTCTGGTGGAATGCAAGGACTGGATACGCTCGCGCGGCGAGCTCTTCGAGCACAGCGAGCAGGCGCATGTGATGCGCTCGAAAATCTCGCAATTGCAGTCCGACCGCAAGCGAATCTATCGCGAGACGGGCGAGACCATATACCGCGTCTGGCGTGAGGTGGAGGAATCTGGGCTGTCGAAGTCGCGCCGCGCGCTCTTCGGCGATGACTACGCCGAGACTTATGGCTTGCTGCAAAATCGGCTGCTTTTTGTCGAGAACGGCAACGACGATCACCTGTTTCTCGAGCACTACGTCCTGCTCGGGAATTTCATGAACGATCCCGACCGCTTCGACGTTTTCGATTCGATCCTCCTCGATTTCGTTCGCGATTTCATTCTCACCGGAGATCACGCCGAGGACCTGAGCAAGGCGCGCAAGACTCACGAACGTTTTCTGGAACAAGCCCGCTTTTTGCGCTTGGAGTTGGAGCGCACCGAAGAAGAGCAGGATGAGCTGGCGGAGCGCCGGGCCGGCAGCGAGGAGAGCTTCCCGCGCCTGTTCAAGCGGAGAACTCCGATCCCAGCGGACGCGCAGGGGGAACTCGGCAGCCTCCGCCGGAAGTTTGAGTCCATCGAAAAGAATCTGGAGGAACTCGCGCCACAAATCGAAGCCGCGAAGCAGCGGATGAATTTCTTGTCCGAGGAATATCAAGGCCGGCTGGGCGATTATCTGAATGAGCCATCGAACGCCCGGCGATTGTTCGGCGCGCGCCCCAACAGCAAAGAATCGCCTTCGGGAGATCGCCCGCCGGTGCTCGAAGAATGGATTCACCGGATCGAGGAGCGCGACCTGCTCTTCCACGTCCTCGCCGGCTACGAACTGCGCAAAATTCACGCCGGCTATTGTCCGCCCATCCATTTGCAGCAGCTCAAGAAGGCTCTGGTGAGCCGCGATGAAGCGAAGCGCGTCGAACAGATTCTCCAACAGTTTCCGGCTCGCAAGATCTCAATCAAAAAGCTCGATGACTCTTCCCGGAGCATCAGGCGACGCACGCGCGAAGATATCCTCGCGACCGGCCTGCGGTTTGCCGAAGATTTGATGCGCCTGCGTCGCGATCGCCGAAACTACCAGCACGTTATGTCGTGGATGGAGCGCATAAGTCTTATCCGTTCGGAGCGTTCGCGCGAGCTTTCTCGTGTCAACAATAGCCTTTACGAGTTCATGCACCCTGATGAAAGCCGTCCGGCGGATGATCCGGTGATCAATCACGTCGTCATCAAGGCCGACGTTCGTGGATCGACCGGCATCACCAAGGACCTGCTGGCACGCGGGATGAACCCCGCCTCGCATTTCAGCATGAACCTCCACGAACCGGTAAAGCGCATGCTGGAGACCTACGGCGCCGCAAAAGTGTTCATCGAAGGCGACGCCATTATCCTGGCGATTTACGAAACGCAATCGACGCGCGCCACGCAGCACGCCGTTGCTCGTGCCTGTATTCTAGCCAGTCAGATACTGGCGGTGACGCAGTCGTACAACGCGCGGGCGAAGACCACCGAGCTTCCCGCGTTGGAACTCGGCGTGGGCGTGGCTTTCCAGGACTCGGCGCCTTCGCTTTGGATGGATGCGGACTCGCGGATCATGATTTCCCGCGCGCTGAATCTTTCCGACCGGCTATCGAGCTGTTCGAAGATGGCAAAACGGCTGTTCAAAGACAACCCTTCGCCTTTCAATGTGTTTCTCCTGCAAACGCTGATGGAAGATGCGGTGGAAGATGAAGGCGAGGAACTTCTGGTTCGGTACAATCTCAATGGAATCGAGCTGAACGAAGAAGGGTTTCAGAAACTGAGCAGCGAAATTTCCATATCCCCGATGGGCGGTAATTTCCCGATGCCATGGGGGAAGGAGCGCGTGCAGCTTTATTTCGGGCTGGTGCCGCTTGGGGAAACGCTCGAACCGATCGTGCTTCGTAAGGGATTCGTCCGCCAATTGTTGCCCGGCGGAAAGATAGGCGCCCAAGGCACCCACGCTTACTACGAAGTTTGCACGGACGAGAAGTTGCGCGAGCTGGCCCGCAAAAAATTCACCGAAGCCGCAAAAAAAACCTAGCTTACAGATATGGCCGATAGCCATCGGCCAACTGTTCACCATGCAGCTGTCTTGCCGCCGCTCGTGCTCGTCGCGTTGCCCCTGCTATAATCTCGCGCGGAGGCGAATAGGGTCCGGTGATCCTCGTGGCCTTCAAAGCCATTGATTCTGTCCTTCGCGGCCAGAATGGTGGGTTCGACTCCCACACGCTTCCGCCAATTAGTCTGTGTACTTTAAGTAGCTCACAGACGGCTAAAACGAAGTAAGCCAGAATTGAGCCACGCTATTCAGCCTGATTGGCCAGCGGATCTACACGATCGATCCCTTCACCCCGCCACTGGCAAGCAGTCTTCGGCATCGTCGCGATCCGAAGCGTCAATCGTGCAGGACAACGCTCAGAAGGGAACTGTTGATTTGAAGCCCATCGTCGTACTTAATGAAGCCCAGTTTCTTGAATTTATTCATGAAGAGATTCACGCGGGAGCGCGTTGTGCCGATCATTTCCGCCAGCATCTCTTGTGAAAGTTTCGGAAGCACGCGTTGCGGCTGGTCTTGCTTTCCATACCGGGCGAGGAGCAGCAGGGTGCGGGCCAGGCGCTTCTCGGTGGAATTAAAGAGCTGATCGATTAAATCCTCTTCGATTCGGATGTTGCGCGAAAGCATGAAAGAGATAAAACGGTCGGCGAGTGCGCGTTCCTCGTGCAGGATGCGAATCATCTCGTTCTTTTCAATGACGAGCGCGGTGGTAGCCGTAATCGCCGTTGCGGATCCCATTCGGACCGGCTGTCCCGCCAGGCAGCCTTCGCCAAAAAAGTCACCCGGCCCTAGAATCGCCACCACAGCTTCTTTGCCGCTCTCGTTGACAACCGAAAGCTTTACTCCGCCGTTTTGAATGTAAAGGACGTTCCTGGATTGGTCGCCTTGCGAGAAAATGGCTTCCCTTCGCCGAAACTCGACAACCTTGCGCGACACCCCGGCTGAATCCAGAAAGCCTTGGGCCGTGAAAACCATCTTTTTGGCGGTCTTCACGCCATCCGAGTGTGCGGATGTCTTTGTCATGATTGTTGCCAGTCTATCGTAGCATCCCGCTGCCAATTTGCAATTCAAATGCCAGCGGACGTGCCGCCCGCGCACCTGTCGCGCGAAAACCGGCATGGCGTAGTGGGCAGGCGGAATATGATTCGGCAGGCAAGCAGCCGAACGCCTTGCAAAACGAGAGCTAGATTGCTTTGCGGACTTTCCACGACACTGCCACTACGATAAGCCACATGAGCGTGGCTCCCAGCAGCACAGCCCAGGCGCTGTATCGGGGCAGAAGTTGCCATGCCAACAAGGCAAATACGAACATGCCAATGCTTCCCGTCGCCGAGCCGGTTGCATCGGCAGCCGCGGCTTTTCTTCCGGAGATCGTTCCATCGAAGCCCGCTCGCTGCTTCTTTTGTTTCTCGTGTTTTTCGATCAGAGTGGCGCTCGCCGGAAATATCGCTGGAAAGGCAAGAAAAAGGCCGCCGATACCGGGGCCGAACTTCTTCGCTATGATCCCGGCGATCGCGGTGATCAAGCCGCCGAAGACGAATCGCACGGCGTACTCGTACCATCTCGTCTTTCGAAGCGCCGACGGATTGATGCCAATGCGCATTGCGCGATCACCTCAACCAGATAAACCACAGTCCGAAAGCTGCCAGGAGCCAGACGACTATCAGCCCGGACGTGACCGCCAGAGCCGGCAGCTTCCGGCGCATCATCAACCAACTCGCACAGGAAGCGTAAATACAAAACGCGATTGCACCGGCCATCATGGAATGGGTTTCTTTGGCCGCGTAAGCCTTGCCATTCTTTGAGATCGTTAGTACCAGGGTCGCGAGTGCCACAGACGGCGCGGCTCCGAAAAGCCCGGCGAAGCTCTTCGGTTCGAAGAGATCGCCCAGCACCGCAAACGCGGAAACGACCAGGCCGCCAATGAGAATCCGAAGAAAGGTTTCCTCAATCATTATGGATA
>JANWJR010000146.1 GCA_025451835.1 Candidatus Acidiferrales bacterium
CCGTGCTTAATCGAGTTTTCGACCATCGGCTGCAAGAGCATGCTGGGAACGAACGCGTCGAGCACTTCGTCGTCGATTTCCTTGAACACCCGCAATTTGTCCGCTCCGAAGCGCGCAACTTCGATGTCGAGATAATCGTCGATGAAATCGAGCTCGTCGCGCAGCGGCACGAAGGTCTCGTGCTTTCGCAGCAGCCGCCGCAGGATATTCGACAGCTTGATAACCACCACGCGCGCCATGTCCGGATCGAAACGGATCATCGACGAGACTGTGTTCAGCGTGTTGAAGAGAAAATGAGGATTAATCTGGCTGGTCAGCGCGTCCATGCGCGCCTTGAGAAGCATTTGCTGATTCTGCTCGAGGTTCATCTCGATGCGCGTGTTGTTCCAAATCTTCACGGCCATGGCCACGCACATCAGCGAAGACAGCACGACCAGGAGCATGTAGCCCCAGCTTTCCGGCCGGTCTGACGTGAGCCAGTGGGGCGGGACCGCGAGCGCAAGCTCGATGTGCGCCACCTCGATCGCCGTCAACGCAAACAGAGGCAGCATCGCCCAGTTTGCTTTACCGTACCGCACGACTTTCCACAGCCATTGCGGCACGCTGAGAAACAAAAACGGGCCAAAGTGCCAGATGTCCTCCTTTTCCGGCATCACTTCGCGTATCACGCCGGCAAGCAATCCAACCAGCGCCGCCATCGGACTCGCGAGCCATTCATGGCTCCCAAACGCCGGCAAGCTGATCAGGGAACCACCGAGCAATCCCACGATTCTGCCGCCGATTAAGCCCATCAAGAATGAACCTTCAAATGTGAGGTCAAAAAAACGGTAACCGCCGAGAAGGCGCAGCACCACCCCGATCGCCAGAGGAGGCGTCAGGAACAGAAGCAGCATCACCTTTTGATCGGAGTTGCGAACTTCGGTGAAGAGCAGTTTGCGGAACGAGCGAAAGCGAACCAGCAATGCCGCGAGGGACGCCGCGAAGCCGACCTTCAGCACCAGCGTAAACAGCAGTTCTTTACCGCCAGAAAGTGCGTCCATTTTCGCTCGCAGCTCGCGGTTGGTGAGATCGCTCGAGTTACGTTAGCCAAAGCAGCCAGTGATGTAAAGCGGAGCGGCGAAGGGATTGCGAGAAGCGGCGCGGCAAATGAGCGCTTGGAAGAAGCCTGCTATAATGACGAACTCCTATGAAGCGCCACAAGAAATCCGGGAAGGCTCGCGTGGTGGCGAAGGCGACATTGCCCACCACCTTCGGCGATTTCACGATTTTTGGAATCGAAGGGCGCAGCGCAAAGGACGAGGCGGTCGCAATTCAACACGGCAAGCTGAATGGCGCAAACGTTCCGCTCGTGCGCGTGCATTCGCAATGTCTGACGGGCGATGTTTTCACTTCCGAACGCTGCGATTGCCGCGCGCAACTCGAGCTTTCTCTCCGCAAGATCGCCGCCGCGTCGTCTGGAATCGTCCTGTATCTCCCCCAGGAAGGCCGCGGCATCGGGCTGATCAATAAGCTGAAGGCCTACGAACTCCAAGATGAAGGGCTCGATACGGTCGAAGCCAACCGCAAGCTCGGCTTCGCAGCCGATTCGCGCGACTATGGATTCGCCGCGGATGCGCTGAAGGCGCTCGGCGTTCGCGCCGTGCGGTTGCTTTCGAACAATCCCGACAAAGTGCGGCAGCTCGAGCGCGGAGGAGTTCGCGTGGTCGAGAGAATCCCCTGCCGTCCGCGCACCAGCCGCCATTCACGAGCCTACCTGCGCGCGAAAAAAGACAAGCTCGGCCACATCCTCGCCGGCCTTTAGCAACGCCATGGAAATCCCGAGTGAAAACGCTCCGTCGAAGTGGAGCAGCTAACCGCCGCCGACAAAATGCACGATTTCGAAGCTGTCGTTGGGCTGGACCTGCGTCGAATTCCAATCAGCGCGCGGAAGAATGGTCGAATTGCATTCGATCGCCACGCGATTTTCCGCCATGCTGAGACGGTCGAGCAACGCGCGCACGGACAGGCCATCAGGAATCTCCCGGCGCTGGCCATTGATCGTGACGGTCATTGCGTAACGCTCATTGGGTAATGGGGGCAGGCGTATTCGTGGCACGCGAACGCATCGTGAAGCGGATCTCGTCGCTGCAGGCTGCTGCGCGGGCCTGAATCACCAGCGCCAGGTCGCCTTTTCCCAGGGGCGGCAAAGAAAACTGAATTTTCACGCGCCCTCCATGATCGCCTTTGCCGGAGTGCTTCTCTTCTTGCAGCGCGCCTTCAATCCACGCCGCCACATCTGCGCCCGCCTCCGGCTCTCCACTGGACCGACGAACGATTGCAACATCCAGTGAGACCTTCCCTCCTGATAGCCACGAACCTGGGTTGAGGAGTTGCACTTCGATCGCGGCGGCTCCGCCGGCAGATGGCGCCGATGCCGTGACCGCGTCCGTATCCAACTCACGATCACGAAGAGCTTCTATCACGGCGCGGTGCTGCTCTGCCACTCGCTGCTTCAACGCTTCCGGAGAAAAATCGCCCGATGCCGCGAAATCATCGTAATTCGCTGAGCGGCGGTGAACCACGCGTCCCGCCTGATAGACGGCGGTATCGATGACGAGGTGAGTGGGTCCTCGATCCTCGGTCTGCACGTGGAACACTCGCTCGCCTACGCGGACATCGGTATTGAAGCCCGAACTCATCGCCGGAAGCGTCCTTTGGTAATGGCAACGTTCCGCTTACAGAGAACCGGCGCGTTAAATATTTTTCGCAAGTTCATTTGACCGTGCGCACTCGGGCCGTTATTATACCAGCGCGGCGAACATGAACGGCAATTACCTCGACAGTTATGGCGCGTTGTTGCTGATGTTTATACTGGCGTGCGGCTTGGCCGGCGTGCTGGTAGCGGCGTCGCAGATCGTTGGCCGGCACAAGCGAACGCGCGAAAAAGACCAGCCGTACGAGTGCGGGATTCGACCCACGGGCGATGCGCGCGAGCCGTTTTCCGTGCAATTCTACATGGTCGCGCTGCTTTTCATCCTATTCGATATTGAGGCCATTTTCTTGTACCCTTGGGCGCTCGTGTACCATGATTTGAAGATGTTCGGCTTTGTCGAGATGGTGCTGTACATTATAATTTTACTGGCTGGCTATATATTCCTCTGGAAGAAGGGCGCTCTTGACTGGAACCGCTGACGCCCTAGGGAACCGATATCATTGGAACCACAGGAACCTGACAAGAATCCAGTAGTGCAACAACTTCGCGGGTGGAACGGAGCGGCGGTCGCCGGAGTGGTCGAGTTTCGCGGCGAAACCACCGTGATCGTTCCCCGAGAGTACCTGCGCGCCGCCTGCGAATATCTCGCGACGGAGCCGTCCCTGCGGTTCTCCTTCCTGTCGGACATTACTCCGGTGGACCGCTTTCCAATCGAGCCGCGCTTCGAGGTGAATTATCATTTGCTTTCGATCGATCGCCGCGCGCGGATTCGCCTGCGCGTGAAGATTTCCGGAAAAGACGCCGTACTGCCTTCGGTGACAGCCGTGTGGCCGACTGCAAACTGGCACGAGCGCGAGAGTTTCGATCTTTTCGGCATTCGTTTTGAAGGACATCCAAACCTGAAGCGCATCCTGATGCCGGAAGAATGGGAAGGCTATCCGCTTCGCAGGGATTACCCGACCGAAGGGCCCCGATAGATGAGCGCTAACAAGCCAGTTAAGATGCGCGCGAACGTCCGCGCCAGGATTGCAAGGCCATGACCGTAACCGTCGAAACGCCGCCCGCCACCACGCGAAACATCGGCAACGCCCAGAACATGGTCCTTAACATGGGGCCGCAGCACCCGTCCACGCACGGGGTGCTGCGCGTGATACTCGAACTCGATGGCGAAATCGTCTTGAAGGCCGAGCCGGTGATCGGCTATCTGCACACGGGAATCGAAAAGTCCGCGGAATCGAAGACGTACTCGCAGGTTATCACGCTGACCGACCGCATCGATTATCTCGCGCCTCTATCGAACAACCTTGGATACTGCCTGGCGGTGGAAAAGCTTCTGGACCTCGAAGTCCCGAAGCGCGCGCAGTACATTCGCGTGCTGCTCACCGAATTGACGCGCATTGGATCGCATCTGGTCTGGCTCGGGACGCACGCAATCGATCTGGGCGCGATGTCGGTATTCCTTTACTGCTTCCGCGAGCGCGAAGAAATCCTGAAAATCTTTGAATACCTCTCCGGCCAGCGGATGATGACCAGCTATTTCCGCGTAGGCGGGCTGGCGCTCGAACCGCCGCCGGATTGGCTCGAGCGGGTTCGCCGGTTCATCGACGCGTTCCCCGCCCATATCGATGAATACGAAGACCTCCTGACTCAGAACCGCATCTGGATGGGGCGAACGCAGGGAGTTGGCATATTGAGCGCGGCGGATGCGATCGCCATGGGCTGCTCGGGCCCGCTGCTGCGCGGCAGCGGCGTGGCGTACGATGTCCGCAAGGCATTCCCGTATTCCAGTTATGACGAATTCGATTTCAACGTTCAAACGCACACCGCGGGCGACTGCTACGCCCGTTACGTCGTGCGCGTTGCCGAGATGCGGGAAAGCCTGAAAATCGTCCGGCAGGCGATGGATAAAGTGCCTCCTACCGGCCCTTTCCGCGCTGAAATGCCGGGGATAATTCCTCCGGCGCGGGAGGAAATGAAGACTTCGATCGAAGGCCTCATCTATCATTTCAAAATTTTCACCGAAGGTTTCGCGCCGCCGCCCGGCGAAGTTTATCAGGTGATCGAATCTCCGCGTGGCGAGCTGGGATTTTTCGTTGCCAGCGACGGATCGGCAAAGCCGCTTCGCGTGAAGGTGCGCGCGCCGTCGTTCGTGAACCTGCAATCGCTGCCAAAGCTGTGCGAAGGCCGGCTGATTGCGGATGTGGTCGCCTGCATCGGCACCACCGATATCGTTCTGGGAGAAGTGGACCGCTAGCCGTTATGAACGAAACCACAACCATGCAATTGCCGCCGGATTTGGAAAGGAAGTATTCCGAACTAATCGGCCGCTATCCCGTCAAGCGGTCGGCGCTGATTCCCATGATGATGTACGCGCAGGATCACTTCGGGTACCTGAATGATGACGTGCTCAAAGACATCGGGACGCGCCTCGATCTGAATTTCACGCAGGTCACGGAAACTCTCGCCTATTATTCCATGCTCCGCCGGAAACCCGGCGGGCGGTATCACATCCAGGTCTGCACGAATATTTCCTGCATGCTGCGTGGCGGCAACGAACTTTACGAACACGTGCAAAAGCGTTTGAGTCTCGGCAATAAGGAGGTATCGCCGACCGGCACGTTCTCCCTGGAAGAAGTGGAATGCATCGGCGCCTGCACGGGCGCGCCGGCAATGCAGGTGAATTACGATTTTTACGAAGACCTCGATCCCGACAAAGTGGATGCGATTTTCGAGCAACTTCAGGAGGGCAAGCGTCCAAAGCCGGTGCCCGTGATTTCAGGCGCGCTGCACGAGCGAGCTCCCGGGGAGGTTCCCGTCGTCAGCAGGATGTTCGGCGTGCCGAACTCGACGAAGATCGACGTCTATCTACAGTACGAAGGCTATCAGGCGCTGGAAAAAGCTTTGAAGCAGATGGCGCCTGAACAGATCATCGACGAAATGAAAAAGTCGAATCTGCGCGGGCGCGGCGGCGCGGGCTTTCCGACAGGAATGAAATGGAGCTTCGTCCCCAAGGACACCAGCAAGCCGAAATACATTCTTGCGAATGCCGACGAAAGCGAGCCGGGAACATCGAAAGACCGCCCGCTGATGGAAATGGATCCGCATCAGTTGATCGAAGGCATGGTGATCGCCGGACGCGCGATTGGCTCGCATCAGGGCTACATCTACATCCGCGGCGAATATCGCTACATCCTCGACATCATGGACGCGGCGATTGCAGAAGCTTACGCCGGCAATTATCTCGGAAAAAATATTCGCGGCAGTGGGTTCGACTTCGAGCTTTGCACTCACACCGGTGCAGGCGCCTACGAATGCGGGGAAGAATCGGCGCTGATGGAATCGCTGGAAGGCAAGCGCGGGTACCCGCGAATCAAGCCGCCTTTCCCCGCCGTCGTCGGGCTCTACGGCTGCCCGACTGTGATCAACAACGTCGAGACGCTGAGCACCGTGCCGGCAATCATTCGCGGCGGCGGTGAATGGTACGCCGGTCTCGGCACGCCGAAAAATGGCGGCACTCGGCTCTATTCAATTTCCGGCCACATCAACCGCCCGGGAATTTACGAATTGCCGCTGGGCTTCAACCTGAAGCGAATGATCGAAGAAGTCGCTGGCGGAATGAAGGACGGAAAGAAATTGAAGGCCGTGATTCCCGGTGGCAGCTCGTGTCCCCTGCTGAGCGCCGACGAAATCGACGTCGCGATGGATTACGATTCCGTGGCTAAGATCGGCTCGATGCTCGGCTCGGGCGGCACGGTGATTATCGACGAGGACACCTGCATGGTGGACCTGGCGCGACGCATCATGCATTTCTACGCGCACGAGTCCTGCGGCTGGTGCATCCCCTGCCGCGAGGGGACGGCTTGGCTGCGCAAACTGCTCGACCGCTTCCATGAAGGTGGCGGACGCTCTGAAGATATTTCGCTGATTGATGATCTGTCGAAGAATATGCTGGGGCGCACGTTCTGCCCGCTCGGCGACGCGGCGGCTCTGCCGACGATCAGTATCGTCAAAAAGTGGCGGAACGAATTCGAGGATCATCTCCGCGGGAAATGCGCTTACAAGCCCGCGGAGGTATTTGCCGGAGCGCATTAACACCGTCTCAATTTGTACG
>JANWJR010000147.1 GCA_025451835.1 Candidatus Acidiferrales bacterium
AAATGGACTTGGACGGCACGCATTCGATGGAATGGTTCTTCGACCAATGGGTACGGGGAACCGGCATTCCGCGGTACTCAGTGGAATTTCAAACGAAGCCGCGCGGAAAGAAATTTCTGGTGACGGGCACCCTGCTGCAAAAGAATGTAGACGACACGTTCACGGCCCGCGTGCCGCTCTATTCTTCCCGAATGGGCGGCAGACCTGAACGCCTGGGAGAGGTTGTGACAACCGGGCCGGAAACGCCCTTCCGCTTCACTACCAGCGCTCGTCCGCGCCGCCTCCTGATCGATCCGAAGCTTACGTTGCTTTGTTTCGCAGACTGAGGTACGCGTCGCTCTCGGGCTCGCGCTATAGTAACCGCAAGCCAATTTTATTTACTCCATTTCCTCGATCGAAATTTTTTTCGATTTCATCTTGCGTATGCGAGCTTCCGGTCTTATGCTATGCAGTCTTAAGTGGGCCTTCGGGTTCAGCAAGAAAGATTTTCGACCCGAACGCGAAATGATTGCCGGATTTTTTTCGGACCCGGATGCCCTTTAGACTGGGAATCGCCGCGAGAAAAGTGCGCGGATATTCTGATGAAGGGTTCGCATCTTAACGATTCGCAGTCATTCATAAAATACATAGTTGGGGAACCCAGTGGCTCCTGAAGGTTCGGGCAATCAATTCGAACTTGAGGCAGTTCCCGGCGATGAGCTGATTGCGCCGGGCCATACCCTCGAATCCGTTACCGAGAAAATCAGCTCGATTGTCCTGAAGCCTGGGATAAGCAAGGGCTGGCTTGCCGGTTTTGCGGGTGCGTTCGCACTTTTTATACTCCTGAACGTAGCCATTTATTATCTGATGGCCTTCGGCGTGGGGATATGGGGCATTAACATTCCGATTGCCTGGGCCTTTGCGATCACCAATTTCGTTTGGTGGATCGGAATCGGACACGCCGGTACCCTGATTTCGGCCTTCCTTCTGCTTCTCCACCAAAAATGGCGCAACTCCGTCAACCGCTTTGCAGAAGCAATGACGATTTTTGCGGTGGCTTGCGCCGGCCTTTTTCCATTGCTGCACATGGGCAGGCCCTGGCTCTTCTACTGGCTGCTGCCCTACCCGAATCCCATGTGGCTTTGGCCGCAATTCCGCAGCCCCTTGGTGTGGGACGTCTTCGCGGTTTCGACTTACCTGACGGTATCGCTGATCTTCTGGTACGTAGGCTTGATCCCGGATTTCGCTACATTGCGGGACCGCGCCAAGAATAAAGCGACGAAGATCATATATGGCTTCTTTTCATTGGGTTGGAGAGGAGCATCGCGCCACTGGTTCCGCTACGAGATGTGCAGCCTTCTCTTGGCTGGATTGGCCACGCCGCTCGTGCTGTCCGTACACACGGTGGTGAGCTTCGATTTCACAATCGCCATCGTTCCGGGATGGCATAGCACAATTTTTCCTCCCTACTTCGTTGCAGGCGCCATTTACTCGGGTTTTGCGATGGTGTTATCTCTCGCGATTCCGATCCGCAAGTTCTATAAACTGGAAGACTTCGTTACCATTCGTCACCTGGATATCATGGCCAAGGTGATGCTGGCGACCGGCTGGATCGTCGCCTACAGCTACATCACCGAAACATTCATGGCGTTCTACAGCGCGAACCCGTTTGAGCGTTTCATGATGATGAACCGTATGACGGGTCCATACGCCATCGTATACTGGGTTTTGATTACGTGTAACCTATTGATACCACAAGCGTTGTGGTCGCGAAAGGTTCGAACAAGCCCCGGATGGCTGTTCTTTGTAGCCATCGTTGTAAATGTTGGAATGTGGCTCGAACGGTTCGTAATCATTGTGGTGAGTTTGCAGCGCGAATACTTGCCCTCGAAATGGGATATGTATTATCCCACGCGGTGGGATTGGGCCGTACTAGCCGGATCGCTCGGACTGTTTTTCACGCTGTTTTATCTATTTATCCGCTACCTCCCGATGATTTCGATTGTCGAGGTGCGGTCGCTGGCTTACGAAACCAATAAAGAGCTCGCAAGCAAGACGTAACGAGGGGAACGCAAAGCTCGATGTCGCAGATATTTCATCGCAGCACGAATCTGATCTCGCGGCTGACTATTTTTGGCGGCATTTTTTTCCTGGCCGCGCTGAGTTACGCGCTGTACGCCATTGAATTGTCGCCGTACTACACGTACGTAGACCTTGCGCGCCAGCAGCCCGTTCCGTTCAGCCACAAGCACCACGTCGGCGAGCTTGGCCTGGATTGCAGATATTGCCATACCTCGGTTGACCAATCGTCCTTTGCGGGTCTGCCGCCAACGCAAACGTGCATGACCTGCCATTCTCAAATCTGGACCAACGCGCCGATGCTCGAGCCGGTACGTGCGAGCTATCGCGACGACAAATCACTATCGTGGACGCGAGTGAACTCCGTTCCGCAGTTTGTGTATTTCGACCACAGCATCCACGTGAGCAAAGGTATCGGCTGCACCACGTGCCACGGGCCGATCGCGGAGATGCCGCTAACTTGGCGCGCGCAAACGCTTTACATGGAGTTCTGCCTGAACTGTCACCGGCAGCCGGAAAAGTACGTTCGTCCGAAGGACGAAGTGTTCAATCCGAGGTACGAACCACCCCCGAATCAGATGGAGTTGGGGGAACAGCTTGTGAAGGAATACAAGATCCAGAAGCTAACGAACTGTTCCACGTGTCACCGATGAAAGCGGCTTAACAAACAATGAGCTCAGATTCGAACCCGAAATACCCGAATTCGGTGGATCTAGACGCGGCACGCGCCAACCTCGCGCAAAGCGAGGGGAAGCGTTTGTGGCAAAGTCTCGATGAATTGTCGGAAACGCAGGAATATCACAAGTTCCTCGAACACGAATTCCCGAACGACACGGCCAAGGAACCCGAAGCGGCAGGGATCAACCGGCGCGACGCTCTGAAGCTGATGGCGGCTTCCGCGGCGATGGCGGGTCTTTCTGCGTGCACCAAGATGCCGCTGGAAAAAATCGTTCCCTACGTCAAGCCGCCCGAGGAAATCATTCCCGGCAAAGCGCTTTTCTATGCAACTTCGATGTCGCTCGGTGGAGTCGCGACAGGCGTTCTCGTGGAAAGCCACATGGGTCGGCCGACGAAAATCGAAGGCAACCCGGAACATCCGGGGAGCCTCGGCGGAACGAGTGCGCAGACGCAGGCTTCGATCCTGAATCTCTACGATCCCGACCGCTCACAAACGGTGCTGTTTCTGGGCCGGATCGACACGTGGAGCGGGTTCGTCGCGGCCATCGCGAATATCCGTACGCAACTTGGCACAAAGGGCGAAGGCCTGCGGGTTCTGACGGAGACGGTGACCTCGCCAACGCTGGGCGCGCAGATGAAAAACCTGCTGACGCAATATCCGGAAGCGAAGTGGCACCAATACGAACCGTGCGGCCGCGACAACGAGCGCGACGGCGCCCGGATGGCGTTCGGAAAGCCGGTCAATGCGGTCTATCACTTCGACAAGGCCGACGTGGTTGTTTCATTGGACTCCGATTTCCTAAATTCCGGCCCTGGGCACGTGCGTTACGCGCGGGACTTTGCTGGTCGGCGCGGCCTTGAAGGTCCACAACCCACGTTGAACCGCCTGTACGTTGCCGAGAGCATGCCGACGGGGACTGGCGCAGTTGCAGATCATCGGCGGCCAATCCGCGCCACCGAGGTCGAAACCCTCGCACAGCAATTGGCTGCCGCGGTGGGTGCTGGGGGGGGCAAGGCCGCAAACAGCAACGTTCCGGCCGATTGGACAAGCGCTGTGGCGCGCGATCTGACCAGCCATCGCGGGTCGTCAATCGTGATTGCGGGCGAAGGCCAGCCGGCGGAGGTGCATGCGTTAGCCCACGCAATGAATTCCGCTCTAGGCAATTTCGGCAAGACGGTCACGTTCACCGATGCGCTCGAAGCGGATCCCGTAAATCAGACGGATTCTTTGCGCGAACTTGTGGGCGAGCTGAACGCCGGCAAAGTGGGCATCCTTCTGATTATCGGCGCGAATCCTGTTTACAACGCGCCGGCCGACTTGGACTTCAAGACCGCGATCACAAAAGCGGAACTGCGAATCCACTCCGGGCTTTACACGGACGAGACCGCGCAATATTGCCATTGGCACGTCCCGGCCACGCACTACCTGGAAAGCTGGAGCGACGCGCGAGGTTACGACGGCACGATCGGTATTGTCCAGCCGCTAATCGCACCGCTCTACGACAGTCACAGCGTGCACGAAATTATTGCCGCGCTTTCTGGCGTGCAGGATAAATCCGACCACGACATCCTTCGCGATTACTGGAAGAGCCAGCGGCCGGAGAAAGATAAAGCCTTTGAGGATTTCTGGGAAGTTACGCTCCACGACGGAGTGATGGCCGGCACAGCGCTTCCTGGAATTTCCGTCTCAGCAAAGGCGGATTTTGCAAGCCAATCGGCCTCGCGGCAGACGGCCGATCCGAATGCGCTCGAAATCGTGTTCCGTCCCGATCCATCAGTTGGCGATGGACGATTTGCGAACAATGGCTGGCTGCAGGAAGTGCCGAAGCCGATCACGCGCCTCGCCTGGGACAACGCCGCGATGGTCAGCCCCAAGACCGCGCAAAAGCTTGGCGTTTCGCGCGGGGATTACGTGAAGATCGAGCTTTCGGGGCGCGAGACGAAGGCGGGCACCTGGATCGTTCCAGGCCACGCCGATGACTCGATTACGCTTCACCTGGGCTACGGCAGGTGGCTTGCCGGAAAAATCGGCAGCGGTCCTGGATTCAACGCCTATCCGTTGCGCACCACAGCGGCACCGTGGCAAGCAACGGGCGTGCGAATTTCGAAGACGGGCAACGATTATTCTTTCGCGTCCGTGCAGCACCAATACCCGATCGATCGCGACCACCAGGAGACCGAGCAAGAGAGCACCGAAGCCTTCCGACGCGATTTGGTGCGGATCGCCACGCTCGATGAGTTCCGCAAGAATCCCGACTTCGCGAAGAGCCCCGAAGAAGAAGCCACAGCGGGCTTGTCGCTTTATCCCGGATTCAAATACAACGGCTATGCCTGGGGCATGGCGATCGATCTGAATAAGTGCGTTGGCTGCAACGCCTGCGTGGTGGCCTGCCAATCGGAAAACAATATCGCCGTGGTGGGCAAGGATCAGGTGGAGCGCGGGCGGTCGATGCACTGGATTCGCATCGACACGTATTTCCGGGGCGATCTTGAAACTCCGGAGATGTATTTCGAACCCCTTCCGTGCATGCAGTGCGAGAACGCACCCTGCGAGTACGTATGTCCGGTGGGAGCGACGACGCACAGCCCCGAAGGGTTAAATGAAATGACGTATAACCGATGCGTGGGGACGCGGTACTGCTCGAACAACTGTCCTTACAAGGTCCGCCGGTTCAATTTTTATCTCTTCTCGGACTGGACGACGAAGAGCTTGTACGGCTTGCGGAACCCGAACGTGACGGTGCGCAGCCGCGGCGTGATGGAAAAGTGCACGTACTGCGTGCAGCGCATCAACGCGGCGAAAATCCGCTCGGAAGAAGAGAACCGCAGCGTGCATGACGGCGAGATCGTGACGGCGTGCCAGGGCGCGTGCCCGGCCAACGCGATCGTGTTCGGCAATATCAACGATCCCAACAGCCGGGTTGCCAAGCTCAAGGCGCAGTCGCGTGATTATCGCCTGCTGACGGAGTTGAATACTCGCCCGCGCACCAGTTATCTGGCGCGCGTGCAGAATCCCAACCCGGAGATTCGCGAGTCGTAACATGCAACGCAAACCACTTTACGGATTGATGGCGGAGTTTGAGACGCCCGAAGCTTTGCTGGCGGCTACCGAACGCACGCATGAGGCAGGCTACACGAAAATCGAGGCTTACAGTCCGATACCGGTCGAAGGGTTGGCCGAGGCGGTGGGCTTTCATCACACCGCGCTTCCGAAGGTCGTGTTTATCGGAGGACTGTTGGGCGGGTTGACTGGCTTCGGGATGTGCTGGTACGCGAACGTGATCAGCTTTCCACTGAATATTGGCGGCAAGCCTTTCAACAGCTGGCCGATGTGGATTCCGATCACGTTCGAGTTGACGATTCTCGGCGCCGCGCTCTGTGCTGCTTTTGGCATGATCGCGATGAACGGTCTGCCGATGCCGTACCACCCTGTGTTCAACGTCGAACGCTTCACGCAGGCGTCCGTGGATCGCTTCTTCCTGTGCGTCGAATCGAGCGACACAAAGTTTGACTTGCCGGGCACGAAAGCATTTTTGGAAAGCCTGAATCCCTATGGGGTATCCGAGATTGATGTCTGATTCAAAAGCCTGCGGTAACGCTCGCCACGGGGTCTTTGCCTGCATCCGCCGCGCGGCCTATATGGGCGCGATCGGGATGCTTTTGGCTGGGTGCCGCCTCGACATGCACATCCAGCCGAAATACCTGCCGTACGAGCCATCGGACTTCTTTGCCGACGGACGCTCGGAGCGGCCGCAGGTTCCAGGAACCGTGGCACGAGGCGAATTACGCACGGACGAACTGCTCTATACGGGCAGGATAAACGGGGTCGTGGCGGACGAGTTTCCATTTCCCATTACCAAAGCCGATCTTGAGCGCGGGCAGCAGCGCTTTAACATTTACTGCACTCCTTGCCACGATTATACGGGTAGCGGCAACGGCACGATCGTGCAGCGCGGGTTCCCCGCTCCGCCGTCGTATCACATCGACCGCTTGCGGCAGGTTCCTGTGGGCCATTTCTTTGAAGTCATCTCGAACGGTTACGGGAAAATGTATAGCTACGCGGCGCGCGTTTCCCCAGAAGATCGCTGGAGGATCGCGGCCTACATCCGCGTTCTGCAACTGAGCCAGCATACGACCCTCCGAGACGTGCCGGATTCCGAGCGTGGCAAATTGAACCAATCGCCTGCCGGGCAGTCTTCTGAGGGCGAGCCGGCTACGGGACAAACACCGACCGGCAAGTTACCGGGGCAATCGCAATGAACTCGTCGGACACAATTCAGACGCACATACGGCGCCGGCAGAACCAGGCAGCGGCGTGGGGAATTCTCGGCCTGATTCTTTTCGTGATTGTTGGCGTGATTAACGCAACGCGAGGGGCCGGATGGCAGCAATTCTTTCGCTCCTACCTCCTGGCGTACGAGTTCTGGATTACCATCCCGCTCGGCTGTCTGGCGATTTTGATGGTGCATCACCTCACGAGCGGCTGGTGGGGGTTGCCCATTCGGCGGATGCTCGAAGCTGGCACGCGAACGCTGTGGTTCATGGCCGCTCTTTTTATTCCGGTGCTGATCGGCATGCCGAATCTTTATTCCTGGGCGCGCCCGGCGGATGTCGCCGCTGATCCGATTTTGCAGTATAAGCACTTTTACCTGAACCCCAGTGGTTTTACGGTGCGGGCGATCGTTTACTTCTTCCTGTGGCTGGTATTGGTCTATTTCCTGAACAAATGGTCGCGCGAGCAGGATTTGACGGGCGATCCAAGAACCGCCGATCGCATGGAAACGATCAGCGGGCCGGGATTGTGCGTTTGGGGATTGGTGGTGACAGCGGCAGCGATCGATTGGATCATGTCGCTCGAGCCGCACTGGTTTTCGACAATCTACGGGATGATCTTCATGGTCGTCGAATGCCTTGCGGCGCTCTCGTTCGTGGTCTTTATGTTGCGGATGCTTTCAGAATACGAGCCGATTCGGGATTCGGTTGAGCCCCGGCGGTATCTCGATCTCGGCAATTTGATTCTTACGTTCACCATGCTTTGGGCGTACCTTTCGTTTTCGCAATTCTTGATTATCTGGTCCGGCAACCTGAAGGACGAAATTCCGTGGTATACGCAGCGCGCGTTTGGCGGCTGGGCGCCCGTGGCGATCGTCCTTATCCTGCTTCATTTTTTCGCGCCGTTCTTTCTGCTGCTGCAGAGGGGCGTGAAGCGGCGTCTGAAAACGCTCTCGATTTTGGCCGGCGGCATGGTCGTGATGACGTTCGTGGATATATGGTGGCTGGTATCGCCTTCGTACGACAGGCTGGGCCCGCATTTTCACATCCTGGATGTTCTCGCCGTGATCGGAATCGGCGGGATTTGGACATCCGGGTTCTTGTGGCAACTGGCGAAAATGCCGGTGCTGCCATTGCACGATCCGCGGTTTGAGGCAATTCTGGAACATGCACATGGAGACTAGGCGCACAACCACGCAGCCTTCGCGAGGCGATGGGTACGAGCGGCGTGATGCCAACGTTCGCACCCTGGTGAAGCTCGGGATTGGCATGGCGGTATCGATTGCCGTGATTCTGGTGGTCATGAAGTGGACCTTCGACTACTTCCAGAGTTCGACGCCGCTCGGCCCGCCGGCCACGTATCTGGACAACGCGCGGCTTCTTCCTCCAAGCCCGCGCTTGCAGACCGAGCCCCGCGTTGAATTGCACGATTACTGCACGGCGCAAATGCGGATGCTCGACACGTACGGATGGGTGGACCAGGGTAACGGCATCGTGCGGATTCCAGTGCAGCGCGCCATGGATTTAACGCTTCAGCGGGGACTCCTGCAAGCGCGGCCTGCCAATCAAACTCCGCCGACCGACGAACCGGCGTTCGTATCGGCGGGTGGAACGATGGATAGCGCGTCGAGAGTTCCGCCGGCTCAGGATCTGTACGGGCAATGCGGCTACGTGAACCAGTGGGGCGCTATCCCGACGCAGTAGCGTTCCGCAAATTCGGCGAGGATTCGCCGCTTTTTCGCGGCGGAGAAGTTGAGAAATGGAAATACAAGAGATGGCAAGAATAATTTTCAGATCAAGATTGTTTTCGGCGCGAACATGGCTGGCGTGCGCGGCGATTTCCGCCGCGCTTCTGGCGCTCCCCGCGGTATGCGCAGCGCAGTTTTCGGACCCGACGCAGAACATCGGCGTGAGGCCGGAGTTGCTGAAGGAAGTAGGCATCGATCAGAAACTGAACAATCAGGTTCCGCTGGATTTGACGTTTCGGGATGAGACGGGCAAGACCGTGCGGCTTCGGCAGTATTTTGGGCAGAACAAGCCGGTGATTTTGTCGCTGGTCTATTACAATTGCCCGATGCTGTGCACGCAGGTGCTCAATGGCATGCTAAACAGTTTGAAGCTGCAGACGATGGACGTTGGGAAGCAATTTGAGGTTCTAACGGTTAGCATCGATCCGAGCGAAAAACCGAAACTGGCCGCTCTCAAACACGAACTTTATACCGGCATCTATGGCCGGCCCGGCGCGGCCGATGGCTGGCACTTTTTGACTGGCGATGAGCCGCAAATCAAGGCTCTGGCGAATTCAGTGGGATTTCGGTACGCCTACGACGACCAGTCGAAACAGTTCGCACACGCCAGCGGGATCATGGTTCTGACGCCGGAAGGGAAAGTTTCACGCTATTTTTACGGAATATTGTACCCATCGCGCGACTTGCGTCTTGGGTTGGTGGAAGCGTCGGAAGGCAGAATCGGAACGCCGGTGGATGAACTGCTGCTCTTCTGCTATCACTACGATCCGCATACCGGCAAGTATGGCGTGCTGATAACGCGCATTCTCAAAGTCGCCGGCGCTTTCACGATTCTGGTTATCGGTCTCGGAATATTTTTTCTCGCTCGCAGCGAGCACTACGCGCTGCCTGCCGGGAAAGCATAAGGCAAAACAGGTGTTCCGGTTCGCCGGGACGATTTTCAAAGGAACTTGACGAAAAGATTATGATGGTCCTCATTCAATCCGGATTTTACCCGGTGGCTGCCTGGATGATTCCGCTCCAACCTCCGGCTGCCTCGACGATCGCACAGGGAGTGGACCAACTTTACTTGTTCCTGACCGCGATCTCCGTGTTTTTCACGGTTTTGATTTTCGGGGCAATTTTCTACTTCATGGTGAAATACCGCCGGCGCAGCGAGGACGAGATTCCGCCCGCCACCAAGGACAATCTCCCCCTCGAACTCACTTGGACGATCATTCCCAGCTTGATTTGCGTCGGGCTCTTCGCCTGGGGTTCGATGCTGTACGTCCATAACTCGCGCCCGCCGAAGTCATCGATGGAGATTTTCGTGGTTGGCAAGCAGTGGATGTGGCATTTGCAACATACCGAAGGCGTGAGGGAAATCGACGAGTTGCACGTGCCGGTGGGCGTGCCAGTGAAGCTGACGATTACATCCGAAGATGTGATTCACGATTTTTACATTCCCGCGTTCCGCGTGAAAAAGGATGCGGTGCCGGGACGCTACAGCTCGATCTGGTTTCAGGCCACCGAGGTCGGGACGTATCATTTTTATTGCGCGCAATACTGCGGCACGAATCATTCCCAAATGATTGGATGGGTGTACGTGATGTCCCCTAACGATTACACGGCGTGGCTTGCGGCGAGCGAGAACACCGAGTCCATGGCGCAGCAAGGCGCCAGGCTGTTCGACCAGTACAATTGCGGCGCGTGCCATCTCGACAACGGCACAGGCCGCGGGCCGTCCTTGGCGGGAACCTTCGGAAAAACTCAAAAGCTGCAGAACGGCGAAAGCCGCCTGGTTGACGACGCTTACATTCGCCAGTCCATTGTGAACCCGAACTCGATCCTGCTCCCCAATTATCCGCCGGTCATGCCCACGTACCAAGGGCAGATCTCCGAGGAGCAGGTGCTGCAGCTGATCGCCTACGTGAAGTCTCTTGGCGCGGAGGAAAGGACCACGAACGGAAAATGAGCACGGCCACTTTAGAACCGCAGGAAGCTCCGGTCGAGTCCCGCGTCAACTATCTCAACGCGAGCTACGGCATCAAGTCGTGGCTCCTTACTACCGACCACAAGCGCATCGCCATTCTCTATCTGGTTTCGATCACGCTGATGTTCGTTGTTGGCGGGGTCGCTGCGATGCTGATGCGCCTGCAGTTGATCGAGCCGCAGGGAGCGCTCGTCGAGCCAGGCACCTACAACAAGCTTTTTTCAATTCACGGGATTGTAATGGTTTTCTTCTTCCTGGTCCCGTCTATCCCAGCGACACTCGGCAATTTTCTGGTACCGATGATGATCGGGGCGCGCGACGTTGCTTTCCCTAAAATTAACCTCCTGAGCTGGTATATCTACATCGTTGGCGCGTGTTTCACGCTGTATGCCGCGATTTCCGGCGGCGTCGATACCGGTTGGACGTTTTACACTCCGTACAGCAGCAGCTTTGCTCACTCGGCGGTCATCCCAGTAGCGCTCGGTGTGTTCATCACGGGATTCTCATCGATCCTTACGGGCCTGAATTTCGTGGTGACTATCCACAAGATGCGGGCGCCCGGCATGACGTGGTTCCGTCTGCCGCTCTTTATCTGGTCGATGTATGCGTCCAGCATCATCTTCATCCTGGGAACGCCTGTCATCGCAATCACGCTTTTCCTCCTGTGTCTCGAGCGCCTGCTGCACGTCGGCATCTTCGACCCGGCCGTCGGCGGCGACCCGATCCTTTTCCAGCATCTTTTCTGGTTCTATTCCCATCCGGCGGTGTACATCATGATTCTGCCGGGCATGGGCGTAATCAGCGAATTGATTCCCGCGTTTTCGCGCAAGCGGATTTTCGGTTATAGTTTCGTGGCCTTCTCGAGCCTGGCAATTGCCGTCATCAGCTT
>JANWJR010000148.1 GCA_025451835.1 Candidatus Acidiferrales bacterium
GCAGCTCCCGATAACTCCGCAGCTTCGATTTGTAAATCAAAATATGGCCGGGGCAATTCATCGGCTTCAGCTGATATTCGGCTTTCTCAACTTCGATCGGGCCGAACATGTTCTCGCGGTAAAAATTCGCGTGGCCGCTGGTCTTCCAGAGATCGAGCCGCATGATGTGCGGCGTGAAAACCAGGTCGTAACCGCGGCGAGTCAGTTCATCGCGAAGCCAGTCTTCCATCTGCCGGCGCACGATGCTGCCCTTGGGATGCCAGAAAATCAGGCCGGGTCCGGCTTCATCCTGAATGCTGAAGAGGTCCAGTTCAGCGCCCAGCTTGCGATGGTCGCGGCGCTTGGCCTCTTCGAGCTTGTGCAGATATTCATCGAGCTCCTTCTGCTCGACGAAGCACGCGCCGTAAATCCGTTGCATTTGCGGGTTGCCTTCCTGGCCTTTCCAGTAGGCGCCGGCGACGTTCATCAATTTAAATGCCCTGATGCGCCCGGTGGAGGGAATGTGCGGACCGCGGCAAAAATCGATGAATTTGCCGGTAGTGTAGAACGACACCATGGGCTCGCTGGCCTTCTCTTCGACCAATTCGCATTTGAATTCCTGGTTGCTCTGGCGATAGAGCTCAAGCGCCTCGGGCTTCGGTATCATCTTGCGCTCGTTCGGCACATCCTTTGCCGCGAGCTCGTGCATCTTCGTTTCGATCTTTGCGAGATCATCCTGAGTGAAAGGCTCCTCGCGGACAAATTCGTAAAAGAAGCCGTAGTCGATTGGAGGACCGATCCCGAGCTTCACACTCGGATACAACTCAATGACCGCCGCAGCCAGGAGATGCGCGGCGGAATGCCGGAACACTTGGACGGCTTCGGGGTCCTTCGCCGTAAGGATGGCGAGCTTCGAGTCGCCTTCGAGCGGCCGAGAGAGATCGACGAGGTCACCGTTCGCGCGCGCGACCAACGCGTCCTTGGCGAGCCTGGGCCCGATCTGGCCGGCAATTTCGCCCGCGGTTGTGCCGCGAGGCGCTTGGCGCGTCGAGCCGTCGGGCAGCGTGATTTGGATCGTTTCCATGCCGGATCTCAAGCTGCGGAAACAGCTAGCTTACTGGCGTGATGAAACTCGGTCAAGACCAGGCGTAGCGGAGGGCGACCTGTTTTCGACAATACGCGAGACCTGGGATCGTGGTCTCGAAACCAGGAATTTCTGGTTATCTCGTGCGGGATTGCTCAATCGTGGCCCACATCGCGTCGGGGAGATCAGCAAAGTCGTTGAATTCGCCGGCACCGCAGAGCCATAAGCCTCCGTCGATTACCACGCACTCACCGTTCACATACTCGGCCTGACTGCTTAGGAGGTAGGCAGCCAGGTTGGCCAGTTCGTCGTGGCGGCCAAAGCGCTTCATCGGATGATGATTCTTGGCGCGTTCTTCGAGTTCCCTGGCGGGCATGAGGCGGGACCACGCTCCTTCGGTAGGAAATGGGCCGGGAGCAATGGCGTTCAGACGAATCCGGTAGCGCGCCCATTCGACAGCCAGCGAACGCGTCATCGCCAGCACGCCGGCCTTGGCACATGCGGAGGGCACCACAAACCCGGAGCCGCAGTTTGCCGCTGCATACGTCGTAACGATGTTCAGCACGTTTCCGGGCTGCTTCGCCGCAATCCATTTCCGCGCAAGAGCAAGCGTGCAATGAAACGTGCCCTGCAAAACAATGCCGACAACAGCGTTAAAAGCGTTTGGCGAAAGTTTTTCGGTGCGCGCGATGAAATTGCCGGCCGCGTTGTTCACAAGCGTGTCCACGCCGCCGAATTCTTTTTCCGCTGCGGCGATTGCATTCTCGACGGCCGCAAAATCGCGGATATCGGCGGAAGCGTAGGCCGCGCGAGCGCCTTTGACGCGAATGGCATCCGCCGTTTCCTTCAAGGGTTCCTCGCGGCGTGCCACCAGAAACAAATTTGCACCGAGATCGGCAAATCGCAACGCCATCGAGCGGCCGAGTCCCGTGCCGCCTCCAGTGATGAGAATCGTACGGCCCTTCAGCAAATCGGTCTGGAACATTGGGGAATCTCCTTCGAGCAGCTTCGTATTCTTCCCGCATCGATGCTCGCAGGGCAAGCCACATTTTCTGGAGCGCGCTGAAAAGTATGACAATCTGGCGTGCAATGTGTTATCTAACTCCTTTCGCGGGCGTTAGGCATCGAAATCGCAACGACGAGGAGGTTCCATGAAAGGATTTCTGGTGGGAATTATTTTGACACTGGTGGTCCTTGCGCTGGCCGTCGTCCTGTACGTGAGAAGCAGCAGGATGTCCGTGGCTGCCACCGATGCCCCCCTTCCGTTTGAAACGACACTGGCCAAGATGGGGCTGCACGCGCGCGTGCAGAGCGAAGCGCCGAAACGAGATGTATCTGGCTTCTCAACGGCGCAACTCCTGATTGGCGCGAACGTATATCAAAATGATTGCTCGTTCTGCCACAGTCAGCCGCAGCAATCTGACTCCGTTGCCGGCACGGGAATGTATCCGCACGCGCCACAGCTTTTTAAGTCCGATGATATGGTCACGGATGATCCAGCGGGCGTGACGTACTGGAAAGTGAAAAACGGCATCCGCCTGACGGGAATGCCGAGCTTTAAGTCCGCGCTCAGTGAGGATCAGTTGTGGGACGTCGCCGCGCTTCTGGCTCGAGCGGATAAGCTGCCGCCCGAGGTGTTGGATGTCCTGAAAGTCGCAGCGCCCGTTCCAGCGTCAACTTCGGAAACCCCTGCCGGCGCGACCGGAAAGCTCGGCAAGACTCATTAGCTGCGTCACGCGGCCGGTATGATGCGGAATTCGATGATGGCCCCTAACGCCCCGGAGGTAGAAATTCTTTCGGCAACGGATTATTCGGTGTTTCCTCTTCCCAATAAATCGTCACGATCCACCAGCGCGAGCCGTCGTAGAACAATTGAAAGCTGTTGATGCCGCGGGCGAAGGGCGCAGCATCCTTGGCGTCGTGCCTGGATTCATAAGTACTGAAAGCTTCGAGGATATGTTCGTAGCGTTGGGTTTTCCGTGCGATTTCTCGCTCCGCAAACCCGTTCTTTTGAAAATATGGTTCGCTGAGGCGGATGTAATCCTCGGGCGTGAAAGCGCGTACCGCCATGTGACCCTGTTTATTGGGCCCCGCGGGAATCAACCGAGCACCGGGCGTGAAGAGTGATCGGAAGCGGTCCCAATCGCGCTTTTGGCCGGCTGGTCCTGAAATCACGTCATACACCGCAGCAAGAATCGCGTCCGGCGATGCCACGTCGGAAGCCTTGGCCGCAGGCGCACTCAACGATTGCGGCTCGTGCGCGGCTTGGATCTTCGCGCCTTCCTGAGCGCCCAGCGGAGTGGCAAGACAGAGGACGAACAAAACTGCGACAAATGAGATTGCGCGAGACATAACACCTCCGGCGGCAAGTTGGGATCGAAATCGTGCGCGACGCTATGCACCTTGGACTATTGACCCGCGGATAAGTTAGCCAGACACTTTCAGGATGCAGCTCAAAAATCGACATGCAGGCGGAGCGCAGGCACGACGACGGGACCTCGCGCTTTGTTGTAGCCCGGATTATTGACGTGCTGCAGATCGAACGAAGCGAAGAAGCCCCGCCAGAGATGCGCGGTGTAAAAGCCTTCAAGGATTTTTTCCCGCCCGTAGACAAGGCCGCCATCGCCGAGAAGGAAGCCGAGGCCGCCGAGAGCGAGATACTCGCGATGATCTCGCGCTAAGGCATTCATCACATATGCCATGCCAGCCCGATCGTTCTCCCGATGCCACCAGTCTCCCTTCGTGAAACCTCCAAGTTCCAGCGTGCGGTCCACTTCGGTATATGCGAACGATTCATTGTGTCCATCGTCCCAGCCAAAACGTCCGAAGACGCCGAATGGGCCGTCGATTTGCTGCTCGAAATTCAATCCAAAACCGTACTTGTGACGCCCCTGGCGGCGAGTCGCGGTAATGTCCGGCGCGCGGGCCTGGTCGGCGAGGAATTCGTCGATCGACCGGCGATAGTTGCCCATGTCGGCGTGATTGAGATAACTCAGAAAGCGCACCACGCCGGCGCGGCGCATGAATAGATTGCCGCGGGCTTCAAACTCGAGATTCTCGGAGCGGGCGCGCGCGAGGTCGGCGTCCAGATTGATGCCGTTGGCAACTTTAGGCATCAGTGTTTCCGCGAATCGCGCGGAAAACGAGCGATCGTCGTATTCGACGATCGCGCCATCGGTGTAGCCTCGCGTATTCGCGGCGTAGTCGTAGGCACCGTTGTTGTCCACAGTCCAGTTGAGGAACTTCAGGTGACTGTCCTGTCCCCAGGAGTTCACATCGAAGAAGTCGACCATGCTGAATTTGCCGAAATAAATTTCAATACGCCGCGCCGGGAGCGACGTAGCCAAGTGCAGGAAATCGCGCTGGGCTTCGATGCGTTCGCTGCCCAGAGGAATAATCTGGCGGATCATCACCCGGGCGACGTAGGGCACTTGGCTCAGCGTGGGGTTTCGGACGACGTCTAGATTCGTGAATCCTGCAAGGCCGAGCGCGTCGCTGATGCCGCGGCCGCCAGCGCTCTCCATATCGAGAAACACTTCGGTTGAGCTCGTCACCTCGTAGCCCAAATACAGCGTGTAAAGCTTCGACGTGGCGTTCTCGGCATGAGATCGCAAGCTGTTCGGGCCGCTAAATTTCGCCGGAAAGGAGGAATGCCATTGCAGGATGACGTTCGCCTGGCCGGAAATCCAATAGCGGCTGGCATTGGAATGAGGAAAAAGGGTGAGAGCGTCGCTGCCGGAATGATCACTGGAATTTTCTGGCGCCAGCGCGGCTTGGGGTGAAGTCCGAGGGGCAGGCTTATCTGGTACGGAACCTTGCGCCGCGGCGCAGAAGGCTGCCGAGAGACAAACAAGCAGCAGGCACAAAATTCGCAGCCCGAGATGGACAAAATCGCGTCGCATGGCGTTGCGCAGAGGGCGCTTGGTGTGAATCGCATTCCACGAAAGAGAGATTAAATCACGGCCGGGTAGCAAAGCCAGAGGAAAAATGGATTAAAAAAAAAGGGCGGACTCGAAGAGGCCGCCCCTGGAAAACAAACCAGCAGACCAGCTAGAACTGCAGTTTCAGCGCAAACTGAAGCTGCCGTGAAGATCCGAAATCTCCCGTCGGGAACCGAGTGTTAAACACCTGGCCGAATCCCGTGCCCGGAGCGAAATTGCCGTTTGCATCGGGAACAAACGTTAAATCGGGATCACCAAAGCTCGGGTGGTTAAACACGTCAAACGCTTCGGCTCGGAACTGCAGATTCAAATTTTCGTGAATCGTTGTGTTCTTAATCAGCGAAAAATCGGTGTTGATGAAATCCGGGCCGATGACCGTGTTCCGGCCTAGGCTTCCGGGGTGACAGATGGCTTCGGTGGC
>JANWJR010000149.1 GCA_025451835.1 Candidatus Acidiferrales bacterium
CGGTGTACATCATGATTCTGCCGGGCATGGGCGTAATCAGCGAATTGATTCCCGCGTTTTCGCGCAAGCGGATTTTCGGTTATAGTTTCGTGGCCTTCTCGAGCCTGGCAATTGCCGTCATCAGCTTTCTGGTGTGGGGACACCATCTATTCGTCACCGGACAATCGATCTACGCAGGCTTGGTATTTTCGAGCCTTAGCTTCATCGTCGCGATTCCTTCGGCAATCAAAGTGTTCAACTGGACCGCGACTCTGTACAAGGGCTCGATCTCCTATCAAGCTCCGATGCTCTATGCGTTGGGTTTCATCGGGCTGTTTACGATGGGCGGCTTGACCGGCCTGTTTCTGGCGTCTCTTGCGATCGACGTTCATCTGAACGGCACTTACTTCATCGTCGCGCATTTTCACTACATCATGGTGGGCGGCGCGGTGATGGCGTATTTGGGAGGAATTCATTACTGGTGGCCCAAAATGACCGGGCGTCTCTATCCTGACGGCTGGGCCCGCTTTGCCGCACTTATTATCTTCGTGGGCTTCAACCTGACATTCTTTCCGCAGTTCATGTTGGGATATCTCGGGATGCCGCGCCGATACGCCGTGTATCCCCCTGAATTCCAGGTGCTCAACGTAATGTCCTCCGCGGGAGCTTCGATCCTCGCTGTTGGCTACGTGATTCCACTGATTTATTTGCTGTGGTCGCTTCGCTATGGACCGATAGCCGGGCCGAATCCGTGGGGCGCGAAGGGCTTGGAATGGGAGAAAGCGCCCTCGCCGCCGCCCACTGAAAATTACGAGGAGATTCCGGTCGTGACTGAGCAAGCCTACAACTACGCAGAAGCCGGGGTGGCCCGTGGCTGATATGGCCGCCCACAACTCCGTGCATGCCGGGCATCCGGAGGGCTTTAAGCACCAGTTCGAGGACATGGAGCAGCAGCGGGAGGCGGACAGCCTGGGGATGTGGATTTTTCTGTCCACCGAGATCATGTTCTTCGGCGGCCTCTTCGGCTCCTACATCATCTACCGGACGCTTTACCCGGCGGCATTCGAGATAGGCAGCCATCTTCTCGAAGTTAAGTTTGGAGCGATCAATACGGCCGTTCTGATCTGCAGCAGCCTGACCATGGTGATGGCGATCCGTTCGGCCCAAGTTGGCAAACGCCTAGCCCAGGTGAATTATTTGCTGTTCACGATGTTTCTGGGCGCCGTCTTCATCTTCATCAAACTATATTTCGAATGGCGGCATGACTACCTCGAGCATCTAGCCCCGGGTCTCGGCTTTATCGTCCGGCCCGAATGGGGAACGGCCGGCCAGCACGTGCCGATGTTCTTCTGCTTCTATTTCTTTATGACTGGATTGCACGCTCTCCACATGATCGTCGGCATCGGCATTCTGACGGTGCTTACCATCATGGCGAAGCGCGGGCGGTTCGGCCCCGAGTATCACCAGCCGCTCGAAATCAGCGGACTTTACTGGCACTTCGTCGATATCATCTGGATTTTTCTTTTCCCGCTGCTGTACCTGATCGGCGGACGTTACTGATGGAGGGTTCCCGCTAATGTCGTCATCGCACGTCGTTCCGGTGAAGACCTATCTTATGGTTTTCGCGGCCCTGATTTTTTTCACGGGGCTCACGACAGGGGTGGCCTACATCGACATGGGCGCCTTCAACACGGTCGTTGCGCTGGCCATCGCCGTTGTAAAGATGCTCCTGGTGGTTCTGTTTTTTATGCACGTGAAATACAGCACCGGGCTGCTTCGGATCATAGCGTTTGCCGGAATCTTCTGGCTTGCCATTCTGGTGACTCTCACGCTCGCGGACATTCTCACGCGCCACTGGAGTCCGGCATCAACTACCTGGGGTCTCATCGTTCCTGGCCTTCGCGGCCTTTTCTAAAGTTTGCGGCTTGGGCCGTGTGCTTCCGTCCGTCCGCGTCCGTGGCTCGCTGGCCCGGCATGCGACTCAGCCTGCCAGAGCAAACGTCATAAACAAAGCAACTCCAGCCGTGAGCGCCAGCGATACCAAGAATAGCACGTCAGTGAAGTGCGCTAGTTTCACCCGCCGGGCGCCGCCCTTGGCGCGAACCACGAGATACGCGCAGATCGTTGCAACGAGATATCCGAGGGCTATAAAAGCCAGGAAATTGTCGGCAAGCGTCGAGATCTTCTCGAACCGGGTATAAATCTTGATCAACCCGATGACCGTCAGGCACAGCACGAGCATGTTTGGCGCATTTGTGAATATCTTTTCAGCGACCGCTAATTCCTTCTGGGTTTCTCCGATTTCATTTGGCACGAGTGTCCACCTCTCCGGCGGGATAATACCCTTGGAAATCGCTTGCGAGTGAGAAGAATTACAGGCTGAGTGGGGCTTAGTACGAAGCAGCGCGGAAGGCTACCACGGCGTTCAATCCGCCGAACGCGAAAGAATTTGAGAGCGCCGCTTGGACGCGCAGAGCGCGGGGCTGATTGGGGATGTAATCGAGGTCGCATTCCGGATCGCGTTCGCTGTAATTCGCGGTGGGCGGAAGAATCCCTTGATCCAGCGCCATGACCGTGGCGACCGCTTCAAGCGCCCCGGCCGCGCCAAGCGCATGCCCATGCATGGATTTCGTTGAACTGATCGCGAGCTTATCCGCGTGCGCGCGGAACACGGCGCGTATCGCCGCGCTTTCGACCGGGTCGTTTCCGGGTGTCCCGGTGCCGTGCGCGTTGATATAGCCGATTTCCTCGGGTGCCAGGCCTGCGTCGCGCAACGCGCCCCGCATTGCGCGGGCTGGTCCATCCACGGTTGGTTGCGTCAAGTGGTGAGCGTCCGACGTCATCCCGAAACCGCAAACCTCGGCGTAAATCTTCGCGCCGCGCGCCCGAGCCGCTTCCAACGGCTCGAGGATCATCATTCCCCCGCCCTCGCCCAATATCATCCCGCGGCGGTCTTTGCTGAAGGGGCGGCAGGTATCCGGCGCGATCACCCGCATCGCTTCCCACGCTTTCAGCATGCCGATGGTAAACATCGCTTCGCTGCCGCCCGTGACAGCAAGGTCGGATTCCCCGTCGCGTACCAGGCGAAACGCCTGGCCGATCGCATGGTTCGCCGAAGAGCACGCCGTCGAAATGGTATACGTCGGCCCGCTGAGGCCGAGGTCCATCGAGATTTGGCTGGCGCCGGCATTCGCCATGGTTTTCGGGATGGTTAGCGGATGAACGCGGCCGCGGCCCTGCACCCAAAGGTCTTCAAAACCCGCCTCGATCGAGGACTGGCCGCCGACCGCCGAACCGCAAACGATCGCCGAACGCTCACGCAGCTCCGGCGTGAGCTCGACGCCTGAATGGCGCATCGCCTCGCGAGCCGCCACCACGGAGAACTGTGCAAAGCGATCGAAATAAGCCTCCCTGCCGTCCTCGAAATGTTTCGTGGCGTCATAGCCGCGCACCTCAGCGCCATTCTGAAAGCGCAGCGTGGAACAATCGAGCGATTTAATTGGGCCAATTCCGGGCCGGCCCAGGCGGAGCGATTCCCACGTCTCGGCGAGATTCAGTCCCAGCGAGGAGATAATTCCCAGACCTGTGATTGCAACTCGGCGCGAGGCCATTCGTCAGTCCGCGGGCGAGGTTGAAGAAGAGTTTTGGGGCGGAGCCGCGGCAAGAATCTTTTTGATGCCGTCCACAACGTCGTTGACGCTGCGAATCGAGCGGACATCATCGTCCGGAATGGAAATCTTAAAGGTATTTTCGAGCTCGAAGAGGAGCGTGAATACGTCCAGGGAGTCGATTCCCAGCTCTTGCAGGTTTGTGTCGAGAGCGATCTTTTCCGCCGGAATTCGCTTCACGGAAGCCAGCGTTGCAATTACCTTCTCTGCCACAACATCGGACATCAGGAATACCCCCGTAAGCACAAAGGAGCGTTATGAGGTTGAATCTAACCGCAACATCGCAGGTGACTTTGCAAATATAGCAATCCGCGGCCCTCAGACCGTAGCCCAAGGCTCGCCAAAAATCAAATTTTATCAGCACAATAAGGAATTCGGCGCGACGTTTTTTCCCCGTCCGCGAGGTTCCTGGCCGTGAATCTTGCGTGCCAGAGTTCCAACGCGCCCCTTTCTTTTTTCCCTGTTAAAACGTAGGATTCTGCGTTCACGGATATTGGAGGAACCGGCCATGATACCGAGTCTTTGGAAACGTCTTCTGGAAACCGCGTCTGTCGCAATACTTTGCGGTGCCGCTTGGATGCTATCTCCTGCCACACACGCGCAGCAATACGATCCGACTAAGATGCAGGGACTCGAGTGGCGGCTGGTAGGCCCGTTTCGAGGAGGTCGCGCGCTGACGGGGACTGGCATTCCCGGGAATCCCAATATCTATTACTTCGGCGCAGTCTCTGGCGGTGTCTGGAAGACCACGGACGCCGGCCTGACGTGGAAGCCGGTCTTCGATCACGAGCCCATTTCTTCGGTCGGCAGCATTGCTGTCGCGGACTCCGATCCCAATGTCATCTATGTTGGTAGCGGGGAAGCCTGTATCCGGGGCGATATTTCCTATGGCGACGGTGTTTATAAGTCGCTGGATGGCGGAAAAACATGGACAAACATAGGGTTGCGCGACACGCGACACATCGGCGCCGTGATCGTGGACCCGCGCAATCCCGACATCGTTTTCGTGGCAGCCCTTGGCCATGTGTACGGGCCAAACCACGAGCGCGGCGTGTTTCGAACCATGGACGGCGGGAGAACGTGGGTCAACGTGCTTTTCAAAGATGACAAGACGGGTGCCATTGACATCGTCTTCGATCCAAGAAATCCACATGTGCTTTTCGCCGCGATGTGGGAGGCGAACCGCACTCCGTGGGGACTGACGAGCGGCGGGCCGGGCAGTGGTCTCTATAAATCGACCGACGATGGCACAACGTGGAAACAACTCGAGGGAAACGGGCTGCCTACGGGCGTTCTTGGCCGTATTGGAGTCTCCGTTTCGGGCGGCGATTCAAACCGGGTCTACGCCGTGATTGAAGCGGAAAAAGGAGGCCTCTACCGATCCGACGACGGCGGCGAAAATTGGCAGCTTGTGAATGCGGACCATCGATTTCGGCAGCGGGCTTGGTATTTCACGCACGTCTTCGCCGATCCAAAAAGTCCTGGTACGGTCTATATACTGAACACTGGGCTGTTTCGTTCCACGGACGGCGGGAAGAGTTTCGACCGTGTGCGCTCTCCCCACGGCGACAATCACGGCCTCTGGATCGATCCGGAAAATCCAGATCGCATGATCAACACCAACGATGGTGGCGCGACGATCACGACCGACGGAGGAAAGACCTGGTCATCACAGGATAATCAGCCGACCGCGCAGTTTTACCACGTGGCGGCCGATACGCGGTTCCCCTATTACATCTATGGCGCGCAGCAGGACAATTCCACGGTGGCGATTGCAAGCGATACGCCTCATCACGGCATCGGTCGTCAGGATTGGTATGACGTGGGCGGAGGGGAAAGCGGTTACGTCGTGCCGGATCCCACCGATCCGGACATTGTCTACGCGGGGTCGTATTTCGGGTATCTCACCCGGTTCGATAAGCGCACAGAACAAGCGCAAGTGATCACTCCATGGCCCGACGATCCAGACGGCCATGCGGCGGCCGGTCTGAAATATCGCAACACGTGGACAACTCCGATCGTGATTTCGCACTACGATCCAAACGTTCTGTACTACGCAACCCAAATGGTTCTGAAGTCGGCCGATGGCGGGTTGAGCTGGAAAGAAATCAGTCCCGATTTGAGCCGCAACGATAAGAGCAAACAGCAATCGTCCGGCGGCCCGATCACCAAGGACAACGCCAGCGTCGAATTCTACGATTTGGTTTTCACGATTGCCGAATCTCCCGTTCAAAAGGATCTGATCTGGGCCGGTACGGACGATGGACTCATTCACGTCACGCGCGACGGGGGGAAACATTGGACCAATGTGACGCCCCAGGATATGCCGCAATGGGGCATGGTCAGCTTGATTGAAGCTTCTGCCACGGACGCGGGAACGGCCTACGCGGCTGTCGACTGCCATAAGCTCGATGATTTGAAACCCTACATCTTCAAGACCAACGACTTCGGCAAGTCTTGGGCGAAAATTACCGCGGGCATTCCGGATGGCGCATTCGTGCATGCGGTGCGCCAAGATCCTGTTCGCAAGGGATTGCTCTACGCGGGCACCGAATTAGGCGTGTATGTCTCTTTCGATGACGGTGCAAATTGGCATCCGCTGCAATTCAACTTACCCGTCACGCCCGTACACGACCTGATTATCAAGAACGATGATCTCGTCATTGCCACGCACGGGCGCGCTTTCTGGATTCTCGACGACATTTCGCCGCTTCGCGAGATCGGCGCGACATCCGCGCCCGCCCGAGCGGTCTCCGCTCCGATTCTCTACAAACCGCGCGCGGCGGTGCGCTTCCGTGGGGATGCCGCGACGCCTAAGCTTGAGCGCGTCGTGATGGGCACCACTGCACCCAGGGGCGCAAGCCTCTATTACTGGCTGCCATCGCCGCCCAAGGAAGGCGAGGAGATCACACTTCAGGTGCTCGATAACTCCGGGACGGTGATCCGCAAGTACTCGAATCTGAAGTCGGGCGAAAAGTCTACAGTGCCCGCCGAATTCGACGAGGCGGAACAGAATGCGGAAGCGGAGCGGCTCCCAGCGAAAGCCGGATTGAACCGATTCGTGTGGGATTTGCGCTATGAGAAGCCTAGGAACATTCCTGGCACCGTTTATGACGAAGGCGATCCAATCGGGGCCATGGCTTTGCCCGGAACGTACACTTTGCAGCTGACAGTAGCAGGCGCGTCGTACGATGCCCCGCTGGAAGTCGTGCCCGACCCTCGCGTAAAAGTCTCCGTCGCGGACCTGACGAAGCAGTTTGAACTGGTTTCGCATCTCGGCGAGCTGCTGAACCGGGACCTCACCGAGGTTCGCGAAATCCGCGACGTGCGGCAGCAGTTGCAAGCGCTCCGCAAACGCCTCGGGTTCAATGAATCGGCAAAACCGGTTCTCGATGCGGCTGACGCGCTCGATAAGGAGATGACGTCCATCGAAGACGAGCTGATACAAAGCAAAGCAACGGCGTCCGAAGACATGCTCAATTATCCCGACGAACTCAATAGCAAGCTTGGTTACTTGCAGAACGTTGTAGATAGCGGTTCGGACGCCGCTCCAACTTCGCAGGATTACGAAGTGGCCGCTGAATACGAACAATCGCTCGACGACCTCACGACACGATGGAGCGAACTGAAGGCGAAGGACCTCGTCACGCTGAATGCCTTAATGCGACAAACGAAGATCGCTCCGATCGGAGTGTCTGCGGCGGACGACAAGGAATCCCAGTAGGGCCGCTTCAAATGTCGGACGGACCGTCGATACGAGTGACGAATTCCCCCGCCGCTCGTTACTTGGGAAGATCCGCCGGAAGTGCGGGCGACTCGAAGACTTTTTGTGCAGCGGGTGGTAATTTTCCTATGGCGCTGAGGAAAGTAACCACCTCCCATGTTTGAGCTGTGCTTAGGGTGTGATCCCAGGCTGGCATGCCTGTCCAGCGGATCCCGTGCTGAACAATGTAGAAATTTTCATTGTCGGACATATCCGGCGGGTCTTTGAAGAATTGCGGGACCGGCGGATTAAACGAGTGGCCGAATTCGCTCTCGGGATCCGATGGCTCGCCATGGCAGCCGGCGCAATTATCCAGATAGATCTTCGCGCCCGCGACAAGGTTTTCCTCGTTGGCCGGGATCGGATTCGATGTCTTCGATGCATGCCGATCGGTTGAAGCGTCGACCGCCTTCATGGCGACCTTCGTTTCGAGTGCGGAGGGTTTTTGATCCGCCCGGAAATCCACATAGCCAGTCTGGGCGGCTAACAATCCCGCCACCACAATGATCACCAAAGTAAAAACAATTCCGAGCAGAAAATTCCTCATCGACCGTCCTCGACCCTCCCGTAATTGGACCAGACGGGAGGATGTCTGTTACTTCGAGTCTACCAAACGATTGTATTTTTTCAGGACCGCGCGGAACTGGTCGTGCGGCAGCGCCTCTACCGTGTGTCCGTCAATGCCCGTCATCGTTTTCGCAGCAACCATTGCATTCACGACGGCTTCTTCGGTCGCCTGAACCGTGGCTTCGAACAACGGGTCCATCCGGTCGTTCGGCAGCGTCTCGACAGCCACAGGCTTCTTAGCTAATCCGGCGCCAGCATTGGCCGTTGAAAACGCAATGAAGATGTCTCCCGAGCCATCGCCCGAAATGCTCCCCAAACGCCCGAGGCCGAGTGTAACGCGCTTCGCGATGCGCTTCATCTGATGCGGCAGCAGCGGCGCGTCGGTTGCAACGACCACGATGATGGACCCGGTATCGTCATCCCAAATGCGCTTTCCCGGGATTTCGTTGCCAACGGGGACGGCCGCGATCCGGAGGAGATGCCGGGTGCCAAAATTGCATTGGACCAGGACGCCAACCGTGTAGCCACCGAATTTGTCTGGAAGCTTTCGCGACGCGGTGCCCGTGCCGCCTTTGAATTCAAAGCAAATCATCCCAGTCCCGCCGCCGACATTGCCTTCTTCCACCGGCCCTGCATGCGCGTCTTCCATCGCTGCATCCCCGTCTTCGGGTTTTACGTGAAAGCCATTGATATCGTTCAGGTAGCCGTCCCATGTCTCAGCAACTACAGGGAGCGACCACCAATCGGAAAGCGGCGCCGACGTACCATGCTGCAATTGCCATTGGATGACTGCATCGCGAACCACACCCACACTATGCGTGTTGGTGATCATCACGGGCCCGTAGAGAAATCCTGATTCTTGCACCCACGTCGTGCCGGTCATTTCGCCGTTGCCATTTTCCGTAAACCAGCCAGCGTACACGGGGTCTACGGCTTTCTTCCCACGGGGGAAGATGGCTGTTACTCCCGTGCGCACCGGGCCAACTCCCACCCGTAGCTTCCCTTGCCCGGAGATGAGAGTGCGAAAGCCAACTTCGACGCCTTTGACATCCGTGATCGCGTTCAATGGCCCAGGTGTTCCCTCAAATGGAACACCTAGATCTCGCGCGCGCGAATGCTCGGAAGCAGAGGAACCGTTCGTTTGCGCGGGTGCACGAGTTGCGATGGTGCAAATCGGCACCAATGCGAGTAGACAACTCAGCACAGGAATCTTCATTGTTTCGTGGTCTCCGCTGCGGAATCGAGTTCGCTTTCGGTATCGCGAAGCAGTTTCGTATTCTTCACGAGCTCATCTTCGATGATTTTGGCTTGTTGGGCTGCGCGATTCCAATCACCCGCTTCGGCGGCTTCGGTCAGCCCGGGCAGCTCGAGATGGTCGTAGGTGTAGCGCGCCCCGTAGAGCGAATGCTTCCACCACGGCCGCCCGGGAATGCCCTGCGGATTGCACCAATTGCGTTCGACTTCCATAATCGCATGATTCACACGCGATGCCGTGGAAGCGTCGAGCCGCCCGCTCGCGATAGCCACCGTAATCTTCTGATTCAAGTCGCGGCCGGCCGCTTGAAATTCATGGGCATGTTGAGTGAGAGCGGCCAGCGAAATTTCGGCGCTGGCATGCGTCTCCTCGTCGAGCGAGCTGATGAATTTGTGAATATTCGCTCCGTACGATTCAAAATCAAACGGTAAAATTTCGGCGTTGGCTAGGCGCAGTCCGAGTTCACCCCAGAGTTGAGCCATCAAGGCGTGATAGCGATAACCGGGATCGCCGAAGTGGTTCATCCAATAATAGTCGTCATACGCGGAATGGTAGACGCCGTACGGCCCCACAAACGTCAATCCGACCGTCGGAACGCCAAGAAAATTCAGAAAAACAGTGTGATCCGAACCGCTCCCAATTCGTGTATCGACAAGGTCCGAGTCAGCAATAGTCTTTTTCTCATGCAGCTCCGACTGCCGGGTAACTTTCCATTCGTCGTAAAGAGTTCTTCCGGAAGGCGCCGGCAGCGTGTGGCTGACGTCCACGATCAGCGGCGCCAGCGAGCCGACGGCATCCGGATCGAAGCTTTTTCCCGATGTCGCCTCGTCTACGTTCAGATATGCGACGGCCTTTTGCTTTAACTCATCCGCGTATTGCTCGCCCCATTCCGTAGAGCCGGTGAGCGCGTATTCCTCGCCGTCCCAACTGCAGAAGACGAGGGTGCGCTTCGGACGAATTCCCTGTTTGAGGAGCGCGCCAAGATCGCGTGTCATTTCGAGCATTGACGCAGTACCGCTTGACGGATCGACCGCGCCGAAAACCCACGCGTCGCGATGATTGCCGAGAATCACCCACTCGTCAGGCGACTGCGAACCTCGGATGCGCGCTTCCGTCACGTAATATGGTTGCACGCTGGTGTTCATCTCGACTTTCACATGGACGTGAACTCTGCTGCCGCCGAGCCGGTATTTTAGTGGCAAGCCGCCTTGCCATGCTTCCGGCGCCACTGGGCCGCCCAGGTTCTTGAGCAGCGGCTCTGCATCACGCCAGGAGAGCGGCACACCCATGATTTTCGGCAGCGACACGGCCTGATCGGGCCGAATTCGCTTTGCACCCGGAACGGACGCCCAGCCGGGAGTGAGCGGGTCGCCCGGTTCGATAAAATCATACGTGATCGCGCCGCGCTGGATGTGGCTCGCAGGGCCCCAGGGTCCGTCTGGATACACGATTCCCTGCTTGTAGCCATCTTCCGCGGGATCGGAATAGATCAGAATCGCCGCGGCTCCGAGACGTTCCGCGGTGAGGGCCTTGAAGCCTCTGTAGCTGTAGGGATTCGAGTAACGCACGAGAACGATTTTTCCGCGCACGTCGATTCCATGGGCGCGCAGATATTCGTAATCTTCGGGATTGCCGCTATGCGCGTATACCACCGACGCGGTAACTTCTCCTGACGCGGAATAGCCGAGATAGGCTCCGTCAATCTTTGGATTTTTGGTGTCGGGATCCACATCGTAAGGATCTTCGCGCAGACTCGCGCGAAAGTATTTCGGCTTCACCATCTCAAGCGACACTTCCCGAGGCGAGGAATTCAGCACATCGTATTCGTGGATCGCGACGTCTTCGAGC
The DNA here is from genome assembly GCA_025451835.1 of Candidatus Acidiferrales bacterium. Taxonomy (GTDB): domain Bacteria; phylum Acidobacteriota; class Terriglobia; order Acidiferrales; family UBA7541; genus Palsa-295. Next base: position 11,081 of record JANWJR010000149.1, read on the forward strand.
CCCTGCCGCCGCCATTGATCCGCCACCCACCGCGCAAGATCGTTGTTTCTTGACGAACCCGCGGGATGCGGTTCCGCTGTAAGATACCGGTGATATTTCGCGATCTGATCTGGTGAAGTGAGCGCTCGGTAACGCGCCTCGAGGGAATTTTCTTGAGCTGCTCCTTGCGAACTGAACCCGGACATCGGGCTCGAGCTCGGGGCAGCCGCTAGAACCGCAACGCCTGCGAGTGCGATCAACCCGGCAAGTTCCAACAAACTGAGCGAGCGATTCAAAGGATTAGTGCGCCGCAGGGACGCCTCCTCTTCCAGCAAGGTGTGTTCGTTCGAGTTCAGCGATGGCGCGTGTCAGAGCGTCCGCGAGCGTCTGAATCATCGGCGTGGTGATCGTGAAAGGCGGCGCAAGAAGTATGTGATCGCCGCGCATGTCGTCGGCGCAGCCCTGAATCGGATACGTCATCACGCCGGCTTCCAGCACGTCTTCCTGAATGCGCGAAGCAATATGCATATCCGCCGGAAACGGCTCGCGTGTCGCTTTGTCGCGTACGAACTCGATAGCCATCAGCAGGCCCTTGCCTCGAACGTCGCCAACTATCGAAAACCGCTTGAGCGGCTCAAGCGACGCGCGCAAATCGCGCCCTCGCGCTTCGACTCCCGCGAAAAGATTCTCTCGCTCGATGTAATCCAGCACGGCATTGCCAGCAGCGCAGGCCACGGGATGCGCATTGTACGTGAAGCCATGAAGAAACGCGCCCGAACCGCCGGAGATTGCTTCGGCAATATGCCCCGCCGCGATCACGCCGCCTAGCGGCGCGTAGCCGCTTGCGATTCCCTTTCCGAAGAGAATCATGTCCGGCGTCACGCCCCAATGGTCGACGGCGAACGGTCTCCCGGTTCGGCCCATGCCGCTCATCACTTCGTCGGCGATCAGAAGGATGCCGCGCTCGCGGCAGATCTCCGCAATGCGCTGGAGGTAGCCGTCGGGAGGCGCCACCGCGCCGAGCGTCGCGCCCGCCACCGGCTCGAGAATGAACGCGGCGACATCGCTTGAGCCATCGCTCTCGAGGAGGCGTTCCAGATCGTCGGCGCAATCGACGTTGCACTCCGGATACGTGAGCCCCAGCGGACAGCGATAACAGAAGCAGGGCACGACATGTCCCCACTCCGCGAGCATCGGGGCGAAAGGCTCGCGGCGCCGCACGTTTCCCGAAACGGAAAGCGCCCCGAGCGTGGCGCCGTGGTAACTCTGTTTACGCGAGATCACCCGAAATCGTTTTTTGTCGCCGCGCTCGATCCAATATTGCCGCGCCAACTTCAGCGCCGTCTCCGTCGCTTCCGAACCGCCGGAGGTGAAATACACCCGGCCTCTTCCCTGCATTCCGGGCGGGACTAGAGCCAGAATGCGCCGCGCGAGTTTCTCGGCAACCGAGGATTCAAATTGCGAAGAGTGTGCGTACGCAAGTGTCCGCGCCTGTTCGGCCATCGCGCGAGCAACTTCTTCGACACCGTGGCCAATCGTTACCACCGCCGCGCCGCCCGAGGCATCCAGGTAGCGCTTGCCCTCCGAAGTGAATATAAAGCAGCCTTCGCCCCGCGCCGCTTGCGGGTACACTTTCAGAAAATTACGTGGGAAAAAGGCTTTGCTCACGCTTCGCCTGGCAATTAGGGTTCAGAAAATCGAGTCCATTCGCGACCCGAGCGAAGCGATTTCACGTGCTCCGCCAACTTGCGAGCCTATTGAGAAACTGCACATTTTGCAAGAGATACCGCAGTCCAGTTGCGATACAGCGAACGTGCAAAAGCAATTTGGTCCCGATCCCCTTACTTCAGCTTCAGTTTCTTAAAGTCAACCGAGGGAGCCGGAAATTCCAGCCGAAGTTCTTCTAACGCTTCGACGATAATGTGCGAAACGGCCAGATTCCGAAACCATTTCCTATCGGCGGGAATCACGTACCAAGGCGCCGCCAAGGTGCTGCAGCGGCTCAGGGCGTCTTCATACGCGCCGATATATTCGTCCCAGTATTTGCGCTCGTGAAAATCCGACTCGGAGATCTTCCAGCGTTTAGCCGGATCGTCAAGCCGGTCTAGAAATCTTTTCTTTTGCTCGTTCTTGCTGATGTGGAGAAAAAACTTGAGAATTTTCACATCGTTTTCAGTGAGCAAGGCCTCGAAGCGATTGATCTGATCGAAGCGCCGCAACCAGAGGTTTTTCGGTACAAGATTGTGGACCCGGACGATGAGAACGTCCTCGTAATGCGAGCGATTGAAAATGCCGATCTTGCCCCTCTCCGGCACCGCTTGATGTATGCGCCACAGGAAGTCGTGAGCTAATTCCTCCGGCGTCGGTGCTTTGAACGACGTTACTTTGCAGCCCTGCGGGTTCATGCCGGACATTACGTGACGAATCGTGCTGTCTTTTCCGCCGGCGTCGAGTGCCTGAAAAACAACCAACACTGCCCTCTTCTTCCCGGCGTATAAAACGCCTTGCAACTCATCGAGTTTCGCAATAGCTGTTCCGAGACTTTTTCTCGATTTGTGATTCTTGTGCCAGCCAGAGGTATCCGCCGGATCGATTTTAGACAAATCGATTCGAGTTCCGGGCTTGACCGCCAGGCGCTGGCTAAAGCTTTTTGGCATCGGAAATCCTCCTCTCTCTAGATGCACTGCTTGCGAACCAGGTGCGGCCAGATCTCTGGCGTCCGCTTGCAGCGGCCCTAGCCGCAAGCGGCTGCCTAAACCCTCGTGGTTGTGACCGAATTCTCATATCATGAACGTCGTTCCAAAGTATGATATGAGATTCCATCGGGATAATTCCACATGGCTAGCGTCGCTCAAAATATCTCGGCCCTCACGGAATCGGCCCCTGCCAAAGCCCCCTTGCCGCGGCGGCAATATCCCGGCGCCCTTATCGTCGTGGAAGGAACCGACGGGTCTGGCAAGAGCACGCAGCTCTATTTGCTCAAGCGATGGCTTGAAATCAATGGGTACCGTATTCATTTCACTGAGTGGAATTCCTCGCCCCTCGTGAAATCCGCCACGCGGCGCGGAAAGCAAAGGCGGCTTTTGACGCCCACAACATTTTCTCTTTTGCACGCGGCTGACTTTGCTGACCGCTGCGAACGCCAGATCGTACCGCTGTTGCACGGCGGTTATCTCGTTTTGGCGGACCGCTACATTTACACGGCGTTCGCGCGCGACGCTGCGCGCGGATGCTCGCCACATTGGCTCCGCAACCTTTACAGTTTCGCTCCGATCCCGGACATTACGTTTTATTTCCGCGCGCCGCTCGAAGTGGCCGTGAACCGCATCGTCGCCGGCCGGCCCAAGCTGAAATATTACGAAGCCGGCATGGACATGGGCATTTCGCTCGACCGCGCGGAGAGTTTTCGTATCTTCCAGGAACGGATTCTGGACAATTACGATCACATGGTTGAAACTGACCGCTTCGTGCTGATGGACGGCACGATCCAGGTAAACAAGCTGCAAAAGCTCATGCGCCAGATGCTGCGGGAACGCGTGGACCTCGCCCAATTTGCACCCAAGAAAAAATGAAACGTTCTGCGAAAACCTCGCATATGGCTGCGGCATCGAATCGCCGCTCCCGAAAACGAAAAATCAACGACGTCGGACCACCGTCGCGTTTTTACGGAACCGCGCTCCCCGGCGTAAAGGAAGAAGAGTTAAGCGGCCATCTCGTGGTAATCGAGGGTAGCGATGGTTCGGGCCGCTCGACCCAAATTTCCTTGCTGACAGAATGGCTTGAATCTGAAGGCTTCGCCGTTCAAACCATGGGTTTGCGCCGCTCCTTCCTGGTTGGTGAGGATATTGACGCCCTGCTCGCGGAAAATGCCGTGACGCGGATAACGTTGGCGCTGATGTATGGAACGGATTTTTTCGATCAGCTCGAGCGCCGCATCTTGCCCGCATTGCGTTCCGGATTGATCGTCCTTGCCGATCGCTACATTTTTACTTTGATCGCGCGCGCTGCGGTCCGCGGCATCGGGCGCGACTACCTTCACGGAATCTATGAGACCGCCTTGCGTCCGGATCTGACGTTCTGGTTGAACGTACGACCGGAGATCGCGTTTGACCGCGAGTTCAAGAAGTCACAGACCATCAGCTACTGGGAATCGGGCCGCGACATGTCCCTCTCGAACGATTTGTTTCAATCGTTCATCCGCTACCAGTCGATGATCAAGCGCGAATTTGAATATCTTTCGAAACGGCACGGATTCATTGAGCTCGATGGCGAGGGAAGCGTTGCCGATGTGAATGGCTTGCTGCGCAAGCGTATCGCTGCGCAACTCGGCATTCGCAGCACGCAGTATCGGCCTTCTCACGCACTATCGCATCTCTGGCGATGACTCGTGGCGGCTCCTGTCCAATTGGCGGCAATCGATGCGGGATCGAATGCCATCCGGCTCGTTATCGCGCGTGCCACCTCTCCTCAACACATTCAAATCCTCGATAGCGAGCGCGATGCCGTCCGACTGGGCCACAATGCCTTCACACGCCGGCTGATCGATAGCGACACCATCGGCAACGCTGTCCGTGTCTTCCGCGATTTTCGCAACCGGATCGACCATTATCACGTTAGCGCCTATCGCGCGGTTGCCACCGCCGCCGCCCGAGAAGCGCGCAATTACCGCAAGTTGATTGACCGAATTCAACGAAAAACCGGAATCGAGCTAGAAGTCATAAGTAGTGACGAAGAAGCCCGCCTCGTGTGTTCCGCGGTGCACTTCACTCTGGGTGACCACCTCCATCCGCGCGTAATTTTCGATCTTGGCGGTGGCAGCCTCGAGGTGAATTTCTTCCACCGCGGTATCCTCGAACATCGCGTCGGCCTACCGCTGGGAACGATTCGCTTGATGGAAACGTACGCGCTCGAGGGTGCAATCGGCGAAAGCAGCGTAGTGACCTTGCGCCACCACATTCGCTCGATCCTTCGCAGCGCCCTCCCGCGTCCGCCGAAGCTCTCGCGTGCGATCGCTGTCGCGTGCGGAGGCAATGCTGAGGCTCTCGTCCGGTTTGCGTCGGGACCGATGACTGGGCGCATCCCGACCCTGAATCTTCGCCTTCTGCACGATCAGATGTGGAAACTCCTCAGCCTGGACGTCCCGCGCCGCATGAGTGTCTTTCGCGTGCGCAGAGACCGTGCTGAAGTGATGGGGATTGCGGCGATCGTTATCACAACGCTGGCGAAATGGCTCGATCTCCGCACGATGCTGGTTCCGGGTGTCGGCGTGCGCGAAGGGATACTCCTCGATCTTGTCGCGGAACAATATTCGGCGCAGCTCGCATCGGAAGAGGACAAGGGTCGGGCTGCCGAGTTGCTTTCCGGCGCTCGATGGTTTGCGCGGAAACTCGATTACGATTCACAGCACGCGGAGCAGGTCGCGCGGCTCGCTCTATCACTTTTCGATCAGCTGCGGCCCATTCACAAAATGGGCCCCGAACTGCGTCTGGTACTGGAGGTAGGAGCGCTTCTCCACGACGTCGGACACTTCGTCCATCGCAAGGCGCATCACCGTCACGGCGAATACCTGGTGCGCAACAGCGAGATTCCAGGACTGCGCGGCTGGCGCCGCGATATGGTGGCCGCGCTGATTCGCTACCACAATTGCAAAGCCGAGCCGCAGATCGAGCACGCGTCGTATGCCGCAATCGACGGTTCGCAGCGCCGGCACGCTCGCCTGTTAACTTCCCTGCTGCGCATCGCAGAAAAGCTTGGGTCCGAGCACGTTCAACACATCGAGGGCGTGGACGTGCAAATCGCTGGTCGTAAGGCCGTCTTCGTCGTCCGCGCGGCTGAGGGAACGCGGCTAGATGTCGCGGGGCTGGAACGAAAAGTCGATCTGTTCGAAAATGAATTCCATCTTAAGACGGAGTTCCGCCGGGCCCAGCGGAAAGAAAAGGTTGCGTAAACGATGATTCTTTACATTGTTCGGCACGGCATCGCCATCGGTCGCGGCGATCCGAAGGCTCCAGGGGAAGCTGAGAGACCTCTCACTGCTGAAGGAGTGAAAAAAACGCGCTTGGCGGCGTTGGGCCTTGTCGCTTTGAAACCGAAACCTGATCTACTCATTACCAGTCCTTACGTACGGGCTGCGCAGACGGCCGAAATTTTTGCGGAAGCGCTCAAATTCTCCCCTAGCAAGATTCGGATCATGGAAGCATTGAAGCCCACGGGCAATCCGGGAGAAGCAATCAAGGAACTCGCTCGCTTGCGCACCAAGGAGGTGATGTGTTTCGGCCACGCTCCGCACATGGACCAGATGATTTTGCTACTGGCGGGTGCGCGCGGCGTATTCACGCAGATCAGGAAGGCCGGCGTAGCCTGCTTCGAACACGCGGCTTCGCGCGGAAGATGGGAAATGCTTTGGTTGCTCGCTCCGAAAACCTTGCGTCAGCTCGCCGAATAAGCGTTTCGCGGTTCGGAAGCGGAAGCAAGCTGAAGGGTATGAGCCCACTGAAATCCCGCTCTCCACACGAGCCACACTGAATCGCGTTTGGAGGTTTTCAGCCAGAATTCGTCCAGCCGAAGCTTGCGCGCGGCGTGGATTTGCTTCCGCCAGATTGGCACCACTGTGGGCGCAAGCTCCGCTTTTCTTCGAAC
>JANWJR010000150.1 GCA_025451835.1 Candidatus Acidiferrales bacterium
GGTTCTACTCGCGGCGCTGACGATCGTGGTGGCCGCCTACCCCTTTGCGCCGCGCCTCGCGCGCGGAAAGCTCGAAGTAACGGTGCTCGACGTTGGTCAGGGCGACTCGATTTTCCTGGCATTTCCTGATGGCCGCACCATGCTCGTTGACGGCGGCGGCTTGCCCGGTTCCGAATCGAGCGGCGCGCAACACGCCGGCCCGGATGTCGGCGAACAGGTCGTCTCTCCCTATTTGTGGTCGCGCGGGTTGAAGCGTCTCGACGTTGTCGCGCTAACCCACGCGCACCACGATCATCTGGACGGCCTGTTCAGCGTGCTCCAGAATTTTCACGTTGGCGAATTGTGGATTGGGCGCGACGAAGAGACCCGCGCGTTCGAAGATCTGCTTTCCGAGGCGCGGTCCCGCGGCATACCGGTGCTGCATGAGACGAGCGGCAAGACCTTCAATTGGGATGGGGCAAAAGGTCAAATCCTATGGCCCGCTGAAGAGCCTCCAGCCGCTCAAGCGTCGAATGACGACTCGATGGTAATGCGGATCGAGGACGGCGCGGTGCGCTTCCTCCTGCCCGGCGACATCCAGAAAAGCGCGGAAGAAGATCTGGCCGCCGAACGCGCGCCGCTCGCGGCGGATTTCCTGAAGGTGCCGCATCACGGGAGCAAAACGTCTTCGACGCCGGATTTTCTTGCGGCGGTATCGCCGCGCGTCGCGGTTGTATCGTCCGGGGAAGGCAATCCTTTCGGCCACCCAGCGCCGAGCACCGTGGCACGCTACCGGCAGGCGGGCATTCGATTATTGCGAACGGATCGCGACGGCGCCGTCACTGCTTTGACCGGTGGAAAAAATCTCGTGGTGAGCTCGTATTCGGAAACGCTTCCGCCCTGAAGTGACGGCGCCCTGCTTGTCGAAAGCCGAATCCCCTAGTCGGAAGAATTCCCCGGCCCCGCGTCCTCGCCGCTATCCACTTCATCGATGGATTCGTTGGCCTTGAGATATTCCTCAATGACGCGTTGCGCTTCCGCGGCTTGCGATTCCAGCACCATTATTTCCACGCCGTGCGTGCCTTCCGGCGTTTCGTGCAGCGGAAAAGGATCGGAGGAAACGGACCCCGGCGACGCGATGCCCTTGCTTTGGAGGAGCCCGCGAATCACCATCGCTTCGACGGGCGACCCGGCGGTGTGCACGTTGATGACGCGTTCCTGATTGTGATGATCGACCATCGCCGTTCACCTCCGGCAAGAATTTGGATGACGGGGCCTGCAGGAACGCTACTGCGCGAATCTTAAAGCGAACATCGAATGGGCCGCCACTGATCTCCAGTACTATTGCACGCCGAACCGCAAGAGTTCATAATTATTTTAGCATTCAGCCCGCAGGCCCATTATGGAAAACGGCAAACCGCTGCACCCCACGCAAGAAGAAATCGATGAGGAAAGCCGCCGCATCCGCAGGCTGCGCATTCTGGTTCACCTCACGCTCGACACCATCGCTGGTGGCGATTTGTCTCCCGAAGAAGCCGCCGGAATGATCGCGGCGACGCGTCGAGTGGCGCTTGAAATGTTTCCCGGCAAGGAAAATGCGTTCGACTTGCTGTACCGCCCGCAGTTTCAACGCGTCATGCACGCCGTCTACAGGTTGCAGTAGCACGCCGCGCCTTCAAGGGTGCCAGAAATTTCCCCACACGGGCACCCAGATTCGAATCCAAACCGCGATGAATCCTAAAACCGTTCCGATCGACGCCTGATATTCGCGGTTGCGTCCATACTGGCCCCACGAAAATTTCGTTGCTATCTGGCCGGCATCGGCGGAGCGCTGGTCCGACGCAGACCGCATATGCGGGAAAAACAACGGAACGCGCGCGGCGTATTCGTCAAAGAGTCCGCCGAATCTCGCGCGTAGATCATCTTCCTCGTTGCGCATCACGAAGTAGTAGAACACGCCGAAATATGCGGCCACCAGCGCCCCCGCAACCCACGAATGCCCGGCCACTATAAATCCGGCGGCGAGCAATCCGCTGCCAAGATACAACGGATTTCTCGTCCGAGCGTACGGGCCCGTGGTCGCCAGCTCCTGATATTTTCGCAAGTAGCCCGCCGCGGCTCCGCGGACGATCAGGCCAAGCACAGCGACGATCGCGCCGTAGACAATCGAACGGAACGTGGGCGATGCAAGTAGCCAGTAAGCCACCGCGACCGGATAGCCAAGCCGCACGCGCCACTTCATCCAGAATCGGCGCTTCTCGCTCAACGGCGATATCCCAGGCGGCGCTCGATCGCGTCCATCACCTGATCCACGGTAATCGAAAGCATCGCGGGCGAATAGGACTTGCCGCGACGATAGGTGGTTTCACTCGCACCGGCGTTCCGCACGACGATATCGCCCGGCGAAAACGGCCCGTTGCGCGAAGGGTCCGTCGGCCCGAATAGAGCAACCACGGGCGAGCCGAGAGCGGAAGCAAGATGCAGCGGTCCAGTGTCCGCCGACACAACGAATTTCGCTCGCCGCAATAGCGCGAACAGCGGCCCGAGGCCCAGCTTCAGCGCCACTGGCGGCGGACTCCCCGCCGAATCGATCACTGCTTGCGCCAGATGCTCTTCGCCTGGGCCACAGCTCACGATGCCCCGCCAACCATAACGCTCAAAAATCTTGCGATGAAGCTGGCCGTATCGCTCCGCTGGCCAGCATTTCGATAGCCAGCTGCCTCCGGGATTCAACACGAAAAATTCACCGAGATTGTGCGTCTCGAGCTTGCGGGAGACCATCTCATCGTCCGCGGAATGAATCACCAGTGGAAATCGCCGCGGCGAGAGCCGCGCACCGGCCGCGCAGGCAAGGGCCAGATTGTGATCGACCTTATGCGGTCCACGCACATTTATGCGTTCCGTGTAAAACAGGGCCGCCAAAGTCTCGCGCACGTATCCCGACGGAAACCCGATGCGGCGCGGCGCCCCGCAAACGAACGAAAGCAACGCGGACTTGTAAAGCGATTGAAAATCGATGGCGCAAGTGTACCGTGTGGCGCGCATCCCGCTCAATGCGCGCGCCATTGCAATCGGATTGTTGCGGTTAAAGGCGATCGCCTTCGTTAGATCCGGATTGCCGTCAAGCACGCGGGCCCAGCGCGGCTGGATCGCCCAGTCGATTCGCGCAGCGGGAAAAGTATCGCGCAAGGCCGCCGCCGCCGGGAGAGTGTGGATCACATCGCCGAGCGCGCCGCTCTTGATGATCAAAAATCGCTGCTCAGCCATCAATATCCTGGCGCAGGCGGGCGAGGAGATCGCGCGTGGAATGATCCTTCGGGTCGCCCACGATGGCTACTCGAATGCCGAGCAGCGCGGCCAACTCGCGCTCAGCTTCCGGAAGGCTGGCAGGAGTGTAGTCGGTTCCCTTCGCGTGTACGTCCGGCTGAAACTCCCGCAGCAGCGAATTTACGTCCGGCTCGTCAAAAATCACGACGTAATTTACGGCCGCAATCGCGGCGACAAGAGAAGCCCGCGCGCGTTCCGTCAGGATTGGGCGTCCCGCCCCCTTTAACTTCCGGGTGCTGGCATCGGAGTTGACGCCGACGACCAGCACGTCGCCCTCCGCGCGCGCTGCCTTCAGGTAGCGCACGTGGCCCGCGTGAAGAATGTCGAACACGCCGTTTGCGAACACGATCTTCCGGCCCGCCCGGCGATGCTCGTCCAGCGCGGCGTGAACGCCTTCACGGGAAAGAATCTTTTCACGAGTGTCCATTGAAATATCAGCGTGCAGCTGTGATTTCGCGGCCAAAAGCGGACTCAAGCTCCTCGCGCGTGACCGTTGCGGTGCGTTTCTTCATGACCACGATGCCGCCCGCGTAATTCGCCAGATGCGCGGCTTCCAGATACGTCGCTCCCGCGGCAAGCGCCAGCGTGAAAGCGGCGATAACCGTGTCGCCCGCGCCGGTCACATCCACGGGCGCGTCCGAACCAAAAATCGGAATGTGGCGGGACGGAGAGATTTTCCCTTTCGAATGCGTCACCTTCCGCTCGAAGAGGGCCACGCCGTCTTTGCCCCGCGTGACCATTAGCGCTGCAAGGCCGAGATCGGTCAATGCCCGTCGGCCGAGCTCTTCCAGTTTATTCCGGTCGGTGCCGATGGTCGCATGATAGGCGGCCTCCAACTCCGCCTCGTTGGGTGTCGCGGCGGTAACCCCACAATTGCGGTAATCGAGAAGCCGGTAACGCGAATCGAGCGTGAGAATTTTGGGCTTAAGTCCGCGCACAAGCGACGGACTGGCGACGCCAAGGCCGTAATCCGAGACAAGAACGGCGTCCGCACCGCGCGCGAGCCTGCGCAGTTGGCGCGCAATAGCTTGTTCGGCCTGCGCCTGGATTTTCCCTTTGGGCTCGCGGTCGACGCGAAGAACTTGCTGTTCAGTGGTGTGGGTCCAGCCGGCCAGATAGCGCGTTTTACACGTCGTGACCCATCCGGGCACGGAAATGATTCCGGAAGTATCGATGCCTTTGCCGCGCAAACTACCAAGCAGAATGCGGCCGTCTTCGTCGTCGCCAACCACGCCAACGGGTAGAACTCGCGCTCCAAGGGAGGCCAGATTGCTGACGGCGTTTGCTCCGCCTCCTGGATACGAGTTGCTGTTTCGATGGCGAAGAATCAAGACGGGCGCTTCGCGCGAGACCCTCGAAATCTCGCCGGAAACGAATTCGTCGAGAAGCATGTCGCCCACCACGCAGACCGTCCTGCGCGCAAACGCCGCAGCGAGATCGAGAAGCCTCCTGAAATCGGCGCTCGAATCCTGATTCGGCGTGTCGGGCGTTCGCACCCGGCGTGCTTGGGTAATTGTTTTCCGTGCGCGATTCAACGATTCTCCCTGGCGCAATGAATCTTAGCAGGTTGGGAAAATACCCGAATGACGAGTTCTCCCACGGCCTCAAAATGACTTTGAACACCGGGCCTTTTAGCCATACCGCAAATGCCTGCGTTCAATACCGCTTTAGCCGCTAAATCCAAGAATGTGCAGTTCTCACGCATTCTTGGCCTGGCTAGCCGCCCTCTCTTTGCCGATTGTCAGAACAAGACCCCGGCGCCACAGGCGCGCTTCCGTATCCTTTCAAACTGCGCGGAACGTATCACAGCCGCACCAGAGGCGGCAATCAGGCCTTCTTTCGGCGCGAACTGATTGTGCTCACGATCGCGCGCCAAAAATCTTCCGGCCGGTCGACACAAAATGAAATCCGGCAGTAGAAAAGATCCGCCGAAAACCCCCGAACGGCCGCGAGATTGAAGATGTCCTTTTCGGTGCAAATCAGGCCCTCCGCGCCGCCGCCCTTCGCTCTGCTTTCAATGGCCTGAATGTCAGCATTGGTAAAGCGATGATGGTCCGGAAAGAATTTATGGCCGGCGATTTGGAAACCCCAAGTCCGAAGGTCGGCGAGAAATGCGGAAGCGTTGCCGATACCGCAGAATGCAAACAGTTTCCTCGCTCGCGCGTCCGCCGATACATCGTTCATGTTTTCCGAGCGCTTCAAGACCACGGAATCCAGCTGCGGGCGAGCGTAGAAAATCGGCGCGTTGGAAGTGCGGCCAACAATCGCTTCCACCGCGGGCGCATGGGCGCTCCGCGTGATGACGATGATATCGGCGCGGCCGAGCGCCGCACGCGACTCCCGGAGCCGGCCGGCAGGAAGCAAATGGCCACCGCCGAAGGGATTTGTCGCGTCGATCAGGACGATGTCAACGTCCCGAGCCAGCCCGAGATGCTGAAAACCGTCGTCCA
>JANWJR010000151.1 GCA_025451835.1 Candidatus Acidiferrales bacterium
GCGTCGAAGGCGGCGAAGCTCGATCCGGTGGTGGCGTTGCGGTCGGAATAAAGGGAAGAAGCGGGGAAGATGCGCGAAGCTCGCGGTTTCGGCGAATTCAAGGAGGCGGTAGGCCTGGCGTTCGATGCGCTGCGGCGAAATCCGCTGCGCTCGTTCCTGACGATTCTAGGAATTGTGATCGGCGTCAGCACGGTGATTGCAATCAGCGCCGTAGTGAACGGGCTGAACGCAAACGTGATTGGCTCGGTGGAGTCGCTGGGGTCGAACATCGTGATCGCCTACCGCTTCTCATGGGCGACGTTCGGGCGCCCTTCGCCGGAAGTGCTGCAGCGGAAAGAGCTCAAATGGGAATGGGCGGAGGGAATCGGGCAACTGCCGCACGTTGAGGCTTCGGCTGCATCCCTGCGATCCTTTCAGCCAGAGTTCGATACGGGAACGAGCTTCGTTCGGCGCGGAAATTTTCGGGCCAAGAACGTGATTTTAGAGGGAGATTCACCGGCGATTTCGCAGATTTTCGACGTGGAGCTCGAGCGCGGGCGGTTTTTCAACGAAACGGACAACGAGCACCATTCCGCTGTCACCGTGCTCGGCCACGACACCGCCCTGACGCTTTTCCCTGAACCGCATGAAGATCCAGTGGGGCAGGAAGTGCTGCTGGAAGGAAAGGTGTTCACGGTGATTGGCGTGGCCGCGCCGCAAAAACAGGCGTTTGGCAACGGCAAGAATCCGGAAGACAACCAGGCTCTGATGCCGCTACGGACGATGCAGAGTTTGCATCCGGAGTTGAAGGATTACGTGCTGTTTGCAAAGGCCAGCGACGCGAAGTACGTGCCGGTGGTGGTGGACGAACTACGCGAGTATCTGCGGCGCATGCGGCGGCTTTCGTCGGATAAGCAAGATGATTTTGCAATTTTTACGCCGGATGCCTTCATCGATCTTTGGAAGCAAATATCAGGAGGGTTGTTCGTGGTGATGTTTGCCGTCGGATCGGTTGCGCTGCTGGTGGGCGGAATCGGCGTGATGAATATCATGCTGGTCAGCGTGACGGAGCGCACGAGAGAGATCGGCGTGCGAAAAGCCATCGGGGCGAAGCGGTCGAACATTCTGATGCAATTCCTGTTGGAGGCTACGACGCTCGCTGCGGTGGGCGGGGCGATCGGAGTTATTCTCGGCGCAGCGTTCGCGCTGGCAGTGCGTTTGATCTTTCCTTCGCTTCCCGCGTCAATCACGGTCTCACTTGTGATCCTGGGCGTTTCGATCGCGGGGGCCGTGGGCATTTTCTTCGGCGTATACCCAGCGTGGAAAGCGGCGCAAATGAATCCGGTGGAGGCGCTTCGATACGAATAATTCATGGTTCTTCGAACCACACCGAACCATGAAAATAGCCGCAATCCAGATGCACAATACAAAGGCTTTATGGCTATTTTCTAGGGAATAGGCGCGAGGTTCAAGAAACGTCGCGCTGCAGATTTCCCGGGTCGTCGAACGGCTTTATCCTCGTTTCTCACGCTTGACGGCTTGATCTTCCTCCTCGCTGCTCGTCCTTTGCTCACCCGAAGTGCCCACGGTGATTGCCAGAAGCGCAGCTTCGAAGGGCGGGCGGGCGACGCCGCGCTCGGTGATGATGGCGGCGATGAAGCGGGCGGGTGTGACGTCGAATGCAGGATGAGCGGCACGCACGTCGGGTGCGATGCGCGTTCCCGCGAGATGCGTCACTTCGGCAGGGGAACGTTCCTCAATGGGAATATGCTCACCGGAAGGGATCGAGAGATCGAGAGTGGAGACGGGAGCTGCAACGTAGAAAGGAATGTTGTGCTCTCGCGCGAGGACGGCGATGCCATACGTGCCGATCTTGTTCGCGGTGTCGCCATTGCGCGCGATGCGGTCCGCGCCGACGACAACCGCTCCGACGCCGGCCGTCTTCAGGACATGGCCAACCATGTTGTCGGTGATCAATGTCAGAGGGATGCCGTCCTGGTGGAGTTCCCACGCTGTGAGCCGCGAGCCCTGGAGGTATGGGCGCGTTTCGGGAACGAAGACTTCGATGCGCGAGCCGCTCTCGAACGCCACGCGGATCACTCCGAGCGCCGTGCCGATACCGGCGGTGGCGAGTGCGCCGGCGTTGCACTGCGTCATGACGCGAGCGTCTTTCGGAAGCAAGGCGGCGCCGAAACGGCCGATGCGCTCGTCGGCTTCGCGGCGTTCCTGATGGACTTTTTGCGCTTCGGCGATCAGCCCGGCGCGAATTGAATGGAGGCTTGCTGCGCTCCCATCGGCCGAGGACTGGCGTGCAAGTTCTTCGAAGCGGCTTTTGAAACGGCCGATAGCCCAGAATAAGTCGACGGCGGTAGGGCGAGTCTTCGCAAGCGTGTCGCAAATCACGGCGAATTCCGGGCGCAGGTCGTCCAGCGATTCCGCGCGCGAGTGCTGGACTCCAAGGGCAACGCCCATCGCGGCGGCCACGCCGATAGCGGGCGCGCCGCGGATGACCATGTCCTTGATTGCGGCGGCTACGTCGCGATAATTGGTGTACGTGTGGTAGATGACCTCACCGGGCAAACGCCGCTGGTCGAGCATGACCACGCCCTCTGTCGTCCATCGAATGGGCTCAACACTGTGCAACGTATCGATCTCCGTTTTCTGCGCGCACGACGCGAACCACGCAAACCATTATTTTAACCGATTCCTTCACGCGGCGAAGAACGCGAGCCCTCAATTTTCAATGTACGATCGGGAGATGCCGAAGCCCGCGAGATGCAAACAGAAAAGCGAGGAAAAGGAACGAATTGTAGCTGACGTGGAGCAGATAGCTGGCCACGACGGTTTTGGTGATGGCGCGCACAAGCGTGAACACGATGCCGACAACCACGAGCAAGCCGATCTGCGCCCAGCCGCCCCAGAGCTGCGGCGCATGCAATAGCCCGAAAATAGTTCCAGTGACGAGCACGCTTGCCGTGACGCCCCAGCTCCGCGCAATCACGGGATAGATGTAACCGCGAAAAATGGTTTCCTCGAAGACGGGCGCAATCAAGATTCCCATGGACATCAACAGAAGAGCGCTCACGCGATTTTGGAAAAGGCCTTCGATGGGCATCTGGGCTTTGTGGCCCAAAGCGGAGGACGCGATTGTGATCAGCAGCGAAAACGCGAAGCCTGCGACGATCCAAGTGAAGTAAGCGAAATACCTCGGCATCAATCCCGCATCAAGCGGACGCCAACCGATGGTGCGCCAGAATGGCCGGCGGAAGCGCAGGCGCATCTGCGCGGCGAGATAGGCGAGCAAGCCAAGCGACAGGAGAGTTTGCGTGACGACCGCGAATATGCCTTTGTACTCGGCGGATTTCTGGACCTGCGATGGGCCGATGCCAAAGGCGCTAAAGATGATTACGAGAATTACGCTGAACAAAAATATCCCGCCAAATGTGATGGCCACCAGGAGAGCTAAATCGAGCCAACCCCACGGCGCGCGGAGATCTTCGGGAAGCGAAAGGTCGGCCGGGGCGGGAGACCACGGCTCCGGACTAATCTGGAATGGCCCGGCGAACTGCGGAGAATGCACGGCGTCCGGCAACACCGGATATTCATTCGCAAGCGGCGAAACTTCGGGTGTGGAACCGGCGGGTTGCTCGGGATCGGGCTGAGCGAAACTTTTTCCGTCGTTCATTCCGAAAGCGCCGATTCGCTGGCTGGGGCGACAATGCCGCCCGGAAGGACGGCGGCAGATTCCCCGCTGGCGGCGGCCCTTGCGCCGTTCAAAGAGCGCGCTAGAATTTGCCCGGTGTAGGATTTCTTGACGCGCGCGACTTGTTCCGGGGAACCCTGCGCAACGATGCGTCCTCCGGCTTCGCCGCCTTCGGGTCCGAGGTCGATAATCCAATCGGCCTGCTTCATGACGTCAATATTGTGCTCGATGATAAGCACGGTATTTCCGAGCGAGACGAGGCGATTGAGCACGTCGAGAAGCTTTTTCACATCATCGAAGTGCAGACCGGTGGTTGGTTCATCGAGAATATAAAGCGTGCGGCCGGTCTGGCGCTTGGAAAGTTCCTTGGCCAGCTTGGTGCGCTGTGCTTCACCGCCGGAAAGGGTGGTGGCGGATTGGCCGAGCTGGACGTAGCCGAGGCCGACGTCCACGAGCGTCCGCAGCTTCTGCTGAATCGCGGGGATATTTTCCATCACCCCGAGCGATTCCTCAATGGACATATCGAGAAGGTCGGAAATCGAATGGCCCTTGTAACGGACGGCGAGAGTTTCGGCATTGTAGCGCTTTCCGCGGCAAACTTCGCATGTGACGTACACGTCCGGGAGAAAATTCATTTCGATGCGGCGCTGGCCGTCGCCCTGGCAGGCCTCGCAGCGCCCCCCTTTGACGTTGAAGCTGAAGCGCCCGGGTTTATATCCGCGCTCGCGCGATTGAGGCAGCATGGCGAAAAGCTCGCGAATAGAAGCGAAAACTCCCGTGTAGGTGGCGGGGTTTGACCGTGGCGTGCGCCCGATGGGGGCCTGATCGATCTGAATTACTTTGTCGATATGCTCGACGCCGAGAATGGCCTTGTGCGCGCCGGGCTTCTCCATCGAGCGGTATAGCCTTGACGCAAGCGCACGATAGAGAATGTCGTTTACGAGCGTGGACTTTCCGGAGCCGGAGACACCGGTTACAACCGTGAGCAGGCCGAGGGGGATTACAACGTCGACGTTCTTCAGATTATTTCCATGCGCGCCGAGGATCGTGAGCGATTTGGCATTTGGAGTTCGGCGCGTTTCCGGGACCGCAATTTTCATCCGTCCGGAGAGATACTGGCCCGTGAGCGAAGCTGGATTTTCGGTAATTTCTTCCGGTGAACCCGCAGCAACGAGATGCCCGCCGGCATTGCCCGCGCCGGGGCCGAGATCGACGACATAATTGGCGCGGCGAATGGTCTCTTCATCGTGCTCGACGACGAGGACGGTATTTCCGAGATCGCGCAAAGTTTCGAGGGTCGAGAGAAGGCGGCCATTGTCGCGAGCATGCAAGCCGATCGAAGGCTCGTCGAGCACGTAGAGAACGCCGCGAAGGCGCGAGCCGATCTGCGTGGCGAGCCGAATGCGCTGCGCTTCACCGCCGGACAGAGTTGCGGCGGAGCGGTCGAGCGTAAGATAGCCCAATCCCACGGCGAGAAGAAAATCGATGCGTTCGGCGACTTCTCCAAGCGGACGTCCGGCAATCTTTCGCTGTCGCAGAGTGAGCTGGGCACGAATTTTATCGACGGCAGGGCGAGCTTCGGTGAGCGGCAGCGATGTGAAATCCGCGATCGAAAGTCCGGCAATTTTCACGGCCAAGCTTTCGGGACGGAGACGGTGCTCCTGGCAGGCGGCACAGGACGCCGGCGACATGTACTGGGTGAGCCATTCGCGATACGTATCTGAGTTCGATTCCGCGAGGCTGGATTCGAGAAAGCCGAGAATCCCCTGGAAATTCAGGCCTTTTTGGGGTTTCCCCTGCGTCGGGTTGCCCTGAAGAATCAAATTCTGCACTTTGCGCGAGAGCTTTTCAAACGGCGTATCGAGACTGAAGCGGTGGGCTTCGGCGGCGATGCGCAGAGTGCGCTGCAAATACGTCGACCCGGAGCCGGGTCCGAGGCCGCCTTCGAAGAGAGGCTTCGTCCAGTCGATGATCACCTTAGCGGGGTCGAAATCGTATTTCGAGCCGAGGCCGTGACATTCGGTGCAGGCGCCGTACGGAGAATTGAAGCTGAAGGAACGCGGCTCGAGTTGCGGAACCGAAATGCCGCAATCCGGGCATGCAAGTTTTTCGGAATAGACATGCTCTTCGCCGCCGACCACCGCGATTGTTACAAGACCGCCGGTGAGCTTCAACGCGGTCTCGACGGATTGTTCGAGGCGTTGGGCGATGCCATTTTTCAGGAGCAAACGATCGATGACAATTTCTATGGTGTGGTTCTTGCGGCGGTCGAGCGGGATCGGTTCATCGAGATTTACCAGGTCGCCATCCACGCGCGCGCGAACATAGCCCTGCTTTGCGTAGCCTTCGAGTTCTTTCTTGTACTCGCCCTTGCGTCCCCGGACAACCGGGGCCAGAACCATGATGCGGTCGTCGGGCTTGAGCGTCATGACCGACTGCACGATCTGCTCGGTGGACTGGCGCGCGATGGGCTTGCCGCAATTCGGACAATGCGGCGTGCCGATGGCGCTATAGATTACGCGCAGATAATCGTAAATTTCAGTGATGGTGCCAACCGTGGAACGTGGCGAGCGCGTGGTTGTTTTCTGTTCGATGGCGATGGATGGCGAAAGCCCTTCGATGGAATCGACGTCGGGCCGCTCCATCTGATCGAGAAACTGGCGCGCGTACGCGGAAAGAGATTCGACGTAGCGCCGCTGGCCTTCGGCGTAGAGTGTATCGAAGGCAAGGGACGATTTGCCGGAACCGGAAAGGCCCGTGATCACCGTCAGCGTGTTGCGAGGGATCTCCAGATGGATATTTTTCAAATTGTGCTGCCGGGCACCGCGGATGATGATTTTCTTGAGGCTCATTTTTGGCAATGCACGATCACACAGAAGCGCGCCACACACAGTGGGTAGAATGCGCCCAGCGTAACTTCCCAACATAACAAGGCGAGCACACGCCGGTCAAGCGGCGGGGTTTGAATCAAAAAATCTCCTTATGCAGACTTTCACGCCCGAACTCCAAGCCCGAAAATTTTGCTGAGGTCTTGGAGTTTTTACTCGTAAGGTGTTTATGAAGCCCTTTAGTATCAGTGGCTTCCGTTTGGATTCAGGCGTGCAGTCTATGCCGGGGTCAGGGGGAGGAAAGCCGAGGATCCCTTCGGGGATTGAGGGCTGGGCCGGCTGCCTTCCCCCGGCCACTTCCCGCCAAGCATCACAGCCACCTACCCTCACCGAACGGGCGGGGGGTGCGTTTATCTTCGTTTCGCTTTCGCTGCCCGACATCTTGTTGATGCCCGACCGTCGTAGCAACTCACGCACAGGCTGCATCGTTACGCACCAGCGGTGAATGGTGAGCCACGCCGAGGGCGCCAGCCGCCCAATTGACATAGTTACCAAGACGCGATGAGCGTGATTTGCCGGATAGCGGTGTCGTCGGAGCCTGCGGCGCGGCGTTTTTGGTGGTCTGCGCGACTGATTTTTGTCGCATCTTTTATCACTTGAACGACGTAGTCGAGCATGGCGCGGTCCTGCTCTGAAACAGGCGCAGTCGTGTAATCTTTCCGAAGAGCTGCCACCAAGTCCTCGTCCAGCGTAACTCGACGCAGAAACTCCGCGTGGGCCTCAATTCAATAGAAGCAGCGATTTGCAACTGACC
>JANWJR010000152.1 GCA_025451835.1 Candidatus Acidiferrales bacterium
CCATCCGGAAGAAGTTTACGAAAGCAACGTCGCCGGCACGCGGCGGCTATTCGAAGCCGCGCAACGGGCGGGAGTCGAACGGATCGTCTATACCAGCACGGTCGCGACGATGGCAGTTCCGCGTAACGGCGCGCTTGCAAACGAAGAGACGCGCGCATCGCTCGAGGAAATGATCGGACACTACAAGCGATCGAAATTTCTTGCCGAGCAGGAAGCAATTCAGTTTGCATCGGCGGGCGTGCCAATTGTGATCGTAAATCCGACAGCGCCGGTGGGGCCTGGCGATTGGAAGCCCACTCCGACGGGCCGCATCATTCTCGATTTTTTGAACGGGAGGATGCCGGCATACGTCGACACAGGGCTGAATATCGTCGCCGTCGAAGACGTTGCCGCGGGGCATTTGCTGGCGGCGGAAAAGGGACGCATCGGGGAACGGTACATTCTCGGCGCGCGGAATATGACACTGAAGCAGATACTCGATGCGCTGGCTGCGATTACCGGGCGGCCCGCACCGCGCGTGCGTCTGCCCCACGCGGTGGCGCTGGCGGCGGGATATGCGGACGAGTTGTTCTCGCGCATCGTGGGACGCGAGCCGCGGATTCCCGTGGAAGGCGTGAAAATGTCGCGTCATCGGATGTTCGTCGAGAGCGACAAGGCCGAAAGGGAACTTGGCTACAAGCCGGGACATGCTGAGAAAGCGCTTGAACGCGCCGTGCGCTGGTATGAGATGAACGGGTATGTGCGGGCGGGCGGAGGGAGTAAATCTGTCACCCGTGCGGTCGCGGCTTAGGCAAGCGCCGTGAAGATTCTGGTCACGTTTGCTCTGGAAACCGAATTCGCGCCCTGGCGCAAACTACGTGATTTTCACGCGGCCAAGTGGGGAACTGGGCGCGTGGATGTTGCCAAGATTGACGATGCCGACCTGGGCGTGCTTTTGACCGGCGTGGGCGCTCGACATGCGGGATCGCGAGCCTCGGCAGTGATCCGGGGAGAACGCGAATCGATTGCCTGCTGTATTTCTTCCGGGCTTGCAGGCGCCTTGCGACCCGAGTACAAATTGAATCAAGTGCTGGCCGCGAGAAACGTCAATTGTGACATGATCCATGAAGACACGCCGCCGGGAGCGCTGGAATGCGATCCTTTCCTTCTTGACTTGGCGCGAGAATGCGGCGCGACGGTTGTGGGACGGATTCAAACATCGGATCGCGTGATTTCGACGGCGAAAGAGAAGCGGCTCTTGGGCGTGAATTCAGACGCGGCGGACATGGAAAGCTTCGCGGTGGTCCAACAAGCGGGAGCGTTTGCCATTCCTTCAGTTGTCATTCGCGGGATCAGCGATACGTCGGAGGAAAATCTTCCGCTGGACATGAACCGGATCGTCGCCAAGGATGGTCGGATCAGCGTCGCGAAAATTCTGGGACAGCTCGCGTGGCAACCACATGCGTTGCCAAGGTTGATTCGGTTGGGCGAGCAAAGCAAGCGAGCCGCGGAAACTCTCGTGAAATTTTTAGATCGCTACGTTCAGACCTTCGTTCGCGAAGGAATGAAAAAGCCCGTAAAGAGCGCCGTTGTTGCCCGATAGATTGGGAGCCAGGTCTGAAGCAATGAGCCAGACGACAATGCAACGCGAATCGCACAACGCGCGCCGCAACCGCGACGGCCAGATGCGCGCGGGAGTGTATCGCGGCAAAGGCCGGGTGGTGGTCGAAACGCTGCCGATTCCGGAAATCGGCGAAGGCGAAGTGCTGTTTCGCGTGGCGGCGTGCGGGATCTGCGGTACGGACATCAAGAAAATCCACCACGGCTTCGTGAAGCCGCCGCAGATCCTGGGACACGAACTTGCGGGCACGGTGGTGAGCGCCGGGCGAGGAGTGACGAAATTCAAGGCAGGAGATCGCATCGTCAGCTTCCATCACATTCCGTGTGGAGAATGCTTTTACTGCGAGCGAAAGCTCTTTTCGCAGTGCGCCGCGTACAAGAAGACGGGGTTGACGGCAGGTTTCGATCCGAACGGCGGCGGGTTCGCGCAATACGTGCGGGCGATGCCGTGGATCGTGGAGCGCGGGATGATCGCGCTGCCGCCGGATGTGACCTTCGAGGATGCCACGTTTGTGGAACCGGTAAACACGTGCCTGAAGGCCGTGCGCAAGGCGCGCGTGGCGGCGGGCGAAACAGTGCTCGTGATCGGCCAGGGGCCGATTGGCATGCTGCTGATGCTGCTCGCCAGGCTCGAAGGCGGCGAAGTGTACACGAGCGACCCGATGGCGGGACGCCGGGCGGCAAGCGTGCGATTTGGCGCAAAGGAATCGTTCGATCCGGCGAAGGGGAATCTTCTCGATGAGACCCGGCATCGTACGGGTGGGCGGGGAGCGGATGCGGTGCTTCTTGCCGTGCCGCATCCGGCGCTGGTGGCGGAAGCGCTCGCGCTCACCAGGCCCGGCGGGCGATTGCTGCTTTTCGCGCACAACGATCCGGTGATGCGTTTGGAATTTCCGGCAGCGGCGGTAGGCGTCGAGGAAAAAGAGATTCTCGGCAGTTACAGCGCGTCGGTGGACGATCAGGCGGAATCGGCAGCGCTGGTATTTGAACGGCGATTACCGGTGCGGGAATTGGTGTCGCATCGCTTCCCGCTTGAGCAAATCGGAGAGGCGCTGGAACTGGCGGCGCACCCGGCGGATAATACCTTGAAAGTGATCATCACACACGAATGAGGCCGGATTCGAGCGGACAAATGACCGCAGCCGTGCTCTACGGACGCGAGGACGTCAAAATCGAGCGCGTCGCGATTCCTTCCATCGCGGAGGATGAAGTATTGGTTCGGGTGCGGGTGGCTCTGATGGACGGCACGGACTTCAAAGTGTGGAAGCAGGGGTTTCATGCGCGGATGATTCAGCCTCCGGCGCTCTTCGGACACGAGCTGGCAGGCGTGGTCGAGGAGATGGGCGGTGCCGTGAACGGCGGCGTGCATAAGGGAATGCGCGTGCTGCCTTCGAATTCCGCGCCGTGCAACGCATGCTTTTATTGCCGCAAGGGGCAAGAGAATCTCTGCGAGGATTTGCTTTTCAACAACGGCGCTTACGCGGAATATATTCGCATTCCCGGAAGAATCGTCCGGCAAAACATGCTGGAGATTCCGGAAAATATTTCATTCACGGATGCGGCGATGACGGAGCCGCTGGCGTGCGTACTGCGCGGGATTCATGAAACAGGAATTCAGCCGGGCGATACGGTGGCGGTGATCGGCTGCGGACCGATCGGGCTGAAGTTCGTGCGCATTCTTTCGCGGAGGAATGTCCGCGTGATCGCCATTGGAAAGCGAAAGAGCCAGATTCACGCCGCCGAGCGCCTGGGCGCGATTGCGGCATTCGACTCCGCGGAAATGGAAAAGTCGCTCGACCGCGTGCGGCAATTGACCGGAGGCGCACGTGGCGCCGATGCGGTGATCGAAGCGGTTGGCCGGCCGCAGACGTGGGAATGGGCGCTGCACATGGTTCGCAAGGGCGGGACCGTGAATTTGTTCGCGGGCTGCGCGAAGGGAACCGAAGTAAAGGTGGATCCAGGACTCCTGCATTACTCGGAGATCACGGTGAAGTCCACATTTCATCACACGCCGCGATTCATGCGAGAAGCGCTCGACACGATCGCGCGCGGCGAGATTCGCGCGAGCGATCTGATCAACGGCGAAGTGCCGCTGGCGGAATTGCCGAAAGCGTTCGAGAAAATGAAGAACCGGAACGGCGAATTGAAAACCGCCGTGATTCCTTAACCGCCGCCCTCGCCTGGGCACGATGCTCCCGACACCTGAACTCGAAATCGCGCGCAAGCTTCCGCTGGAACGATGCAGCGCCGCCGAGGCGCAAAGATATACGCGCTGGCTGGCGACTCATCACTACGAGAATTTCAACGTGGTGTCGTGGCTTCTGCCGCGCCGGCTGCACCGGCATTTTTACAATGTGTATGCGTATTGCCGCTGGTCGGATGACCTGGGCGATGAAGTTCCGGATCGCGCGCGAGCGCTGGAACTGCTCGATGCATGGGAAGGCGAACTGCGTATGATTTACGCTGAAGGGAGCGGCCCCGCGCACCCGGTGTTGATCGCGCTGGGCGAGACGATTCGCGCGAAAGAAATTCCTATCGAGCCATTCAGCGATTTACTGCACGCGTTCCGCCAGGACCAGACAACGCAGCGCTATTCCACCTGGGACGGACTTCTCGACTATTGTGTGTATTCCGCGAATCCGGTCGGGCGAATCGTGCTGTATCTCTGCGGTTACCGCGATGAAGAGCGGCAGCGGCTTTCGGACTTCACATGCACCGCGTTGCAGCTCGCCAATTTCTGGCAGGATGTTTCGCTCGACATCGAGAAAGGCCGCATCTACATTCCGCTTGAAGAACTCGCAACGTATGGATTGAGCGAAGGCGACGTCGCTAACCGCCGCTTCGATTCCCGATACGAGGCGTTGATGAAGGCGCTCATCGCACGGACACGGGGAATATTTGCCGCGGGATGGCCGCTGGCGACGACGGTGGAACCATTTTTGCGCGCGGATCTCGAGATGTTCAGCAGAGGCGGCTTGGCGATTCTGGATGCGATCGAAGCTGCAGGCTACAATACGCTCGAGCACCGTCCCGCGCTTTCGAAGTGGAAGCAATTTCGCTTGTTGGGACGCACCCTGTCCGCTTCAGTCTTTTCAAGGCGCACTGCGAGCCAGCCGGACAAGTTCCAGGATTCGCTCACTCCGCGAGATGACGAGAGATCGTTATCGGATGGCGGACTTCCGGCTGTAGCGCGAAATACTCCGTACTCGGAGCGCGTTCGCACGTCGTACGGTGAGTGCAACCGGATCGCACGAGCGGCGCGGAGCAGCTTCTATCTTGCGTTTTTCGGGCTGCGGCGCGAAAAACGAAACGCCGTGTGCGCGCTTTACGCGTTCATGAGGCTCGTTGATAACGTATCCGACGAGCCGGGAGACCTTGAATCGAAGCGGCGTGGATTGGCTTGCTGGCGCGCGATGCTGGATGAAGCGGCCGGCGGAAAAACCGAAGGACACGCGATTCTTCCAGCGATTGCGGATGCGATTGCGCGCTTCAAGATTCCCACGCGCTATTTTCACGACCTGATTCTGGGCGCGGAAATGGACTTGACGATTCCGTCGTACGCGACCTTCGATCGCTTATCGGAATATTGTTACCGCGTTGCCGGCACGGTCGGGCTGACCTGCATTCACGTTTTCGGGTTTCGCGATTCGCGCGCGCCGGATCTTGCGGAACGGCTGGGACTCGCGTTTCAACTGACCAATATCATTCGCGATGTTTCGAGCGACCGGGCGATGGGCCGCGTCTATCTTCCCGAGGAAGACGTTGCGCGATTAGGTCTTCGTCCGCCGGAGCTCAGCGGCCCTCTGACGCCGAAGCTTCGCGAGTTGCTCGAGTTCGAGGCGAATCGTGCGTGGCATTTTTACGAAGAGGGCGCGCCGCTGGTGGGTCTGGTGGATTCGGACAGCCGCGCCGCTTTGTGGGCGCTGATTCGCACGTATAGCACGCTGCTGGCGCGAATTGAAGAGCGCGGCTTCGACGTGTTTTCATCGCGCGTGTCGCTCTCGAGCGCGGAAAAAGTTCAATTTCTTCTGACGGCGGGAATGAGCGGATGGTGGAAGACGGATGCCCTCGCAAAGCGTTCTGGTGATCGGCGGCGGACTGGCGGGGCTATCCTGCGCCGTCGCGCTGGCTGAGGCGGGGCTTCGCGTCCGCTTGCTGGAGAAGCGGCCGCATCTCGGCGGCCGCGCCACTTCCTACACGCTGCCTGATGGCAGCGAGGTTGATAACTGCCAGCACGTCACGCTGCGCTGTTGCACAAATCTTGCGGATTTTTATCGCCGCGCCGGCGCGGCCGATAAAGTTCGCTTTTACAGCCGGCTATATTTCGCGGACAAGCAGGGCCGGCGTTCGACGATTGAGGCTTCGTCGTGGCTGCCGCCGCCGCTGCACATGGCGCCTTCATTTCTGTTTTTTAGCGCGCTGACGCTGGCGGACAAGCGAAGCATCGCGCGCGCGCTGATGGCGGTGGCGCGATCGGGAGGAAGTCCCGCGGGAGCGGAGGGACTCTCGATGCTCGATTGGCTGCAGCGGATGAAGCAGACGCGGGCTGCCATCGAGCGGTACTGGCGCGTGGTGCTGGTGAGCGCGCTCGATGAGGAACTCGCCCGCACCGACGCGCGTTACGGGATCGAAGTTTTCTGGAAGGCCTTTCTCGCCAACAGCATGGGTTATCAGGTTGGGATCCCTACCGTGCCGCTCGCGGAGCTGTACGACGGGTGCCGCGAAGCTCTGGTGCAGCGCGGCGGAGCGGTGGAATTGAGGAGTGGGGTTCGCGAGATGCGCGTGGCTGGAAAACGGTTCGCCGGAGCGGTTCTGGAGGGCGGCGCGGAGATTCAAGCGGATGCGTGCGTCGCCGCCGTGCCACACAGCGCATTGCCTGGGATGCTGCCGAGCGAAATGTTCGGAGATGGCGCGCCGCTCGCAGGATTGAAACACATCAAGACATCGCCGATTACCGGAGTGCATCTGTGGTTCGATCGGACGGTAATGACGGAACCGTTCTTGACGCTGCTCGATCACACCACGCAGTGGGTGTTCAACAAGACGCTGTTATCCGCGCCGCGCGACGGCGGCAATGCGAAGGGCGGGGCTACAAAGAAGCGGGGAATTGAAGACGAAGCTGGCGGTAAGTCGAACGGCCAGTATCTTCAACTGGTGATCAGTGCTTCGTACGATTTGGTGCCGCGTTCGCGCCAGGAAATTGTCGATCTGTGCCGGAGCGAACTGGCCGATGTGCTGCCCGCAACGCGCGAGGCAAATCTCGTGAAGGCCACGGTGATCAAGGAAGTGAACGCCACATTTTCGCCGCAGCCCGGAATCGACCGGTGGCGTCCGGCGCAGGATATCGGCATGGAGAATTTGTTTCTCGCGGGCGATTGGACGCGGACCGGCTGGCCTTCGACGATGGAGGGCGCCGTGCGCAGCGGTTATCTGGCCGCGGAGGCATTACTCGCGTCTTTCGGACAGCCGCGAAAATTTCTGCAACCGGATTTGCCGGCCGAAGGCTTATGCGCGCGCTGGGCGAGCCGGAGGATGGAAGGGCGTTCGTAAAGGCTGAGTCGATGCGCGCGATTGTGATTATCAATCCACATACGCTGCGGAATAGCCCATTTACACAGGCGATTCGGCAGTATGATTAGGCAACCCCCAGGAGGTATCCATGGAGCGGAAGTATAAGCATAAGGGTTATAGCGACCGCGATTCGCAGGAGAAAAAGCGCGAGCGCAGCGACCGAGGCGACCGTCCGAATGGCGAGCCGCGTCCGAAGCAGCAGGACATGCTGGGACCGCGCACGCCGCGAATGGTGGGGACGGTGATGCGGGCGCGATGTTCGAATTGTGGGGCGGTTCTCGCGCCGGGATTCGATCCGAACGGCGAGTGCCCGCGCTGCCATTTGGAAATGCACAGTTGCAAACAGTGCGTGCATTTCGATACCGGCAAGCAATTCGAGTGTACGCAGCCGATTCCCGAGCGGATCGCGAAGAAGGATGCGAAGAACGATTGCACGTTTTTTGAATTTCGGATGACGGTAGAGAAGGATACATCGCCGGTGGCCTACGCCACGAATGCGCCCGCCACGGCAACGGCAAGTCCTTCGCGCCCGAACGATGCGCGCAAAGCCTTCGAAGATCTCTTCAAGAAGTAGCCCTCTACACAAATAAAAGCGCCATTGAGACGTGCGGATCGGTGCGCCTGTGCGCGGTGCGTTCGCTATCAGGGCGAGCTACCGTGGCGGCAGCGGGAAAAGAGTCGGCTCGTTCGACGGTTCATTCGCGATTGCTTCGAGCTGAGGATAATGGTGGCGCAGCGGTTCGGGCAAGGCAACTTTATTTCCCGATAGCAGATGGACGAGTTGGAGCGCGTTCACAACGCCTTTTCCAAGATAGTGGTTATTGGTGACGACGAACGTTTTCTTCGTGTTTTCGGCGACATGCCGAATGCGATCGGCCCAGGGCTCGAGCTCGCCTTCCGAGTAGAGATAGTTATAACGCTCCGCCGGAGGCATTTCCGGATCATCGCTGAACCA
>JANWJR010000153.1 GCA_025451835.1 Candidatus Acidiferrales bacterium
ACCTGACTCTGGGATCCAAGCGGTGCCAAAAAACACCGCTCAGGCGAAGTGTTGCTTGACAGCGCCTTCGTTCTCATCGATGCGACACCCAAAATCGGCCTAGCGGTTTACGTCTTTGCCACCCGCCACCCAAAATCGGCCTAGCGGTTTATGTCTTTGCCACCCGCCCGGTTCTCTTTCCGGTCATGCGTGAATCCAAAAATGCTAGGCTCTGCAGAGTGGAATGAAGACCGTTGGTCATCTCCGTGTTGTTGCGAAGGAGCATCCGGTGGAGGCTGTTGCGCTTTTGGCAGAAGTCGGCACCACCGAAGAAATCGCGTTAGGTGGTAGGCAAAGTTCGGCCAAGCCAAAAAAGCAATGCCACTAAAACCCAGTATGCGCCTGAGGTTGATCGCCAAACTTGGGAAGTTCGCCGGAATGCCCATCAAAATTACGACAGCCAACCATCGGATCGCCTTTGCAGTAGAGTCCAGCGGATAGTCGAATTCGCCTCCCCGCCGAATCGCCCAAGCGCAAAACCATATCGAACCCACCGAAGCTATAGTGGCAAGTAGCTTGTCAAAGAATTCTCCGATATACGCAACGTTGTGCATAGCATCCGCCTAACCCGGTCCGGCGGCGCAAACGGCTCTTTACGGCGCTCGCGGTTATGATCCTACCCCTGCGCCCCCGAATGGCCGTCCGGGAGCGGGCCCCGTGCCGGGGGCACGAGTCGGCACCAGCGGAGAAATCGCGTCAGATGGTAGGCGAAGTTCGGCCACGCTAAGAATGCGGCACCGCCCAACAACAGCGCTCCCCGGGGGACGGTATATCCCGGAAAATATGTCATGGCACCGAGCAGGACGACGACCAAAACCCAGCGCACGACTTGACCCGTGAAGTCCAGCGGATAATCGAACTCACCCGCACGGCGGATGCCCCAAGAGATGAACCAGAGTGAACCGAGGCCCGCCAAAGTGTCGAGGCCGCGGCTGATGAGCTCCCTGGCTGCCAGAAGGTAATGCATCATGCTAGCCCCCTGGCGGTCCGGCGGCGCAAACGACCGCTCCGAAAGCCGAGGCCGTAATGTCGATCGGGGCCTGCACTAGTTTCGTAAACCCTTCCAGTGCATCCGCCGCACCGCTAGCTATTTTGCCAAACGGAAGCACGGCGTTTATTTCATTGGTCATGACGGTGAACTCGGACGGGCTGGCGGTAATAGTTGTGCTGGTGTACGACACAGCCACATTAGGAACCTGTCGTAGCGTGGTTGGTGCAGCGGCGGAAGCGGCATCCCCCGCGCCTGCCGCCGCGCTCCCGTCGCCCGTGAAGGCGTTTATCAGATCAGAGATCGGGTTCCCCAGAAACGCACCCGCAATCTTACTGTTGTTCAGTCCTAGTAAGCCCTGAAGGCTCGCCTCGTTTCCGCTATTCGCAACACAATTGAGGAACGGATGTGCCGGCGGTTGCGGCGCGGCACGCCCCTTGCCCGGTGCGCCGCCGCCACCTTCGTTGGGGGGCGGCAGAGCTGGCCGATGATGATTACCGCCTCCGCCGCCTGCCTCGCATGGCATGTGGGCGACGACTCCCAGGTTAACTACCCCCGGACTGTCTGGAATGTTGAGTGACTCGTCGGGCTCGCCGCACAGCCCACGCGGATCAATGAAGATCAGCGGGCTACTGCCTACGTAGGCGTAGCGGTTCCACGACTGCGGGTCGGTCGGGTTGACTGCGGCAATTCCGGCGGGATCGGGCGAGGGCCAGCGGCCCTGAATGCCGTACTCGCGAGCCGGAAAATCGTACAGCGCGGAAACGGTGTCCTGATTCTGGCCCGTGAACGACAAATCCGTGGTCCCAGTCTGGGCATATGGTTCACCGAACGGCGCGTAGGCTCCATCGAAGTACATGGCGCTGGGGGCCGTCGGAGTGGATGCGAAGCGCGAGCTTCCCAGCCAGTCTGGATGGCGATAGTAAGCAAGCCCGCTCGAATTGTAGACAGCCGCCGCGCCGGCCGGCAACGGGACAAACGGTTGACTTATAAACGGCACTCGATAGTATCCCGAACAACTTTGGTCACGGTAGGGGCGTCAATCGGTCCTTCCGCTCATGCAGAAGTAGCGCGCGATTAGCTCGAAATATATCCACAGAGTTGGATGATGTCAACTTCGCAAACATGTGGGTGGTGGCGCAACGGGAAGCGAATTTATTCGCCGGGAGGGGCGACGGGGGCGGGCTCATGGAGCGAGCCTTTGCCGGAGATGGCGGCGATGATTTGGCGGCCGTGGAAGCGTCCATTTTCGATGAAGATGTCCGAAGTATGCTTGCCGCCGACGACTACGCCAGCGAGGTAGATGCCGGGAACGTTGCTTTCGAGTGTTTCAGGATTGATGGCTGGGCGCTTGCTTTCGGGATCGAGGCGAATTCCCTGCCGCTCGAGAAAATCGAAGTCGGGATGGTAGCCGGTCATCGCGAAAACCTGTTCGGCGGCGACGGCTTGTTCGCCCGAACCATTCTTGATGCAGACACGGTGCGGCTCGATGCGCGCGATCTGCGCGTTGAAAATGGCGCGAATTTCTCCGGCGTGAATGCGATTTTCGATGTCGGGCTTGACCCAGAATTTCAGGCTCTTCCCGAGCGCAGGCTGGCGATGAATGAGCGTGACGCGAGCGCCGGCGCGAAATAAATCGAGCGCCGCCTCCGCCGCTGAATTCTTGCCGCCGATCACGACGACGTCCTGATTCCAGTAGGGGTGCGGCTCGGTGAAATAATGCGACACGTGCGGCAAATCTTCTCCAGGAATGCCGAGCGGATTGGGGCGGTCGTAATATCCGGTGGCGATGACGATTTTCTTTCCGTGATATTGCGCGGACGCGCCGGAATCGTTCGTGGTATGCACGACGAATGCGCCATCGTGGCCAGTGATTTTCTGCACGCGCTCGTAGAGGCGGACTTCGATGGCATAATGCTCGGCCGCGCGGCGATAATATTTGAGGGCTTCCGGGCGCGTGGGCTTGGAGCCGGCGGTGGTCATCGGGAGATCGCCGATTTCCATTCGCTCAGGCGTGGTGAAGAACTGCATGTTGACGGGATAGTGGAGCAGCGAATTGCAGAGGCAGCCTTTGTCGATCACCAGGGGGCGCATTCCGGCGCGCTTAGCTTCGATAGCGCTGGCCAGACCGGTCGGCCCCGCGCCGATGCAAATCACGTCGTAAGATTCAGCGTTGGGTCTCGATGTCATGTGTTGAATCAGGCTAGCGTTTCACAGCAACGATTTCAAGGGTGTCGCGCAACTCTTCCTTGTGGTCGATTCCGATCTAAGTCTCGCGATGGGCCTGACAACCAAGGGCCAAGGCTCACGGCCGTGGTCGGGCATGTGCCTGCTCGGGAAAATCTGAGTGACAACCGGGTCCCGGGCCTTTGCAAATCACGTCGCAATGCAATTCGCACCGCGGGGAAAAATGCCGGGCACGGCATGCCGTGCCCCTACAAGGGCGGACTCGAGTGTCCGCGGAGGGAAGGTTCCAGGGGAGCCATTTCCAGCGCTCAGGCGCGTTGCAGGAGCGCGTCGGAAAGCTCGGCGGAAAAGGCGTCCAGCTCGGCGATGCGCTCCGGCGTTGCTTCCAATTTATTTTGCTTCCACACAAACCAACTGTGCCCGTTCTGTCCGACGCGCGCGCTGAAGTTGTCTCCGAGCAGATAGCTGGGAGTGCCGAACAAACGGAAGCCGCCGTTTGGATCGGGAGCAAGAAGCGCGGCGCAATTCCCTTTTCGCACGCCGATGTAGTCCGCGTACATGGGAAACGCGGCGATGGCAAAGCCGCCGTCTTGCAGACGCTTCAAAATGCCGGATTGTTGGGGCGTGATTTCCATTTCCTTTTGAGGATACCAGCGTTGCGATGAATACGAAAAGATAAAGAGGGATTCTTCGCTTCGCTCAGAATGACGGCCAACAGGACGACCACACCCATTCGAAGCGGCGACGGTTCGACCGGCGCGGACCCGGGCGGCATCGGCCCGACGCAGGCTGGAGTCTGCTGAGTACAGCAAACTTCGCCAGGCTTTGCGCGGGTGAGTAGATCAGGCAGGCCGCGCGAAACGAACGCGCAAGGGACGAGCGGAAGCCCCACCGGCATCTCGCAAGGGCTTCAGATGGGTTATGCGGCGGAGGAGGATGCCATTCCGCCGGACTTCTCGATTTCGCGCAGAATTCCGCGAAGCACGGAAGCCAGTTCGTCGCGGCTGACGTGACTCTTGCGAAAGTGAACGCGCAGGCGGTACGCGCCATCTTCGGCTTGGTACTCGAAAACGAACGGCTGCGGACGGGGATCGGATACGACCTCTTCTTTGCGAGCGGCGCGCGCTTCATCGCGCGTCAGATTGCCGTGCGAAATGCGATGAACGAGGTCCTGCATCTTTTTTTCATTGGGCTGGCGAGCGACCTGAAGCAGCAGCGATTTGGAAACAATGCCGCTTTCGATGCACGCCTTGCGGACGGCGTCGGGAATCACGCGCAGCGACATCGTTTCGGTGACGGAAGAGCGGGCACGGCCAATTTTCTTGGCGATGTCGTCGTGCGTGTAGTCGAACTGCTCCTGGAGGCGGCAAAGGCCGTCGGCTTCTTCGAAAGGCGTGAGGTCCTTGCGCTGCAGATTTTCGATCAGGCCGAGCTCGAGGGTTTCGGCATCGTCGGCGATTTTTTCGATGCACGGCAACTCGTGCAGACCGGCAGCTTTCGAAGCGTGGTAGCGGCGTTCGCCGGAGATGATGTAGTAGGTATCCTCGCGCGGAATGTAGCGAACGAGCAGGGGCTCGAGAACGCCCTTCTCGCGGATCGAGTCGGTGAGCTCGCGCAAGTCGCCGAGGGTCTTGCGGGGCTGCTCGGGATTCGGACGAACCTTATCGGTGGGAATCATGCGGCCGACAGCAGCGCCGCTGAAACTGGTCAGCGTCTCAACATAATGCGCGTCATGCCGCATCTTGAGAGTGACGGGCAACCCGATCCTCTTGGACACGATGTAATACCTCCTGAGCGAGTTTCCTGTAATCTTCCGCGCCCGAAGACTTGGGCGCATACGCAAATACAGTTTCTTTGTAGGCGGGACTTTCTTCGAGGCGCACGTTCTTGCTGATGCGCGTCTTGAACAGCGCATCGCCGAAGACAGCGCGAATCTGCTCGTGCGTGTCGCGCGAAATGTTGGTGCGCTTGTCGAAAAGCGTGATGACGACGCCGAGAACTTTCAGATCCGGATTGGGACGCGAGCGAATGCGCGCATAGGTTTCGAGAAGGTCGTCGGTGCCCTCGATGGCGAAGTAGGCAGCTTGAATCGGCACCAGCAGATGCGTGGATGCGACCAGCGCGTTGACGGTCAATATGCCCAGGGCGGGAGGCGTGTCAAAAATGATGAAGTCAAAATCCTTTACGATAGGCGAGAGAGCATCCTTTAATTTATAGGGGGCGTCGAATTGCCCGGCGAGTTGTTGCTCAAGCCGCGCCAAGGCGAGCTTTCCGGGCGCCACGAAGAGATTCGGGTCCTTGGTAGGACGAATGACCTTGGCTATTTCGGCGGGATGATCGGCGAAAACGTCGTACATCGAGGTCTGTATCTCCGCGGAATCAAAAAACGCGATGGTGGCGTTGGACTGCGGATCGAGATCGATCAGAAGCGTCTTTTTCTTTTTCAGAGCAAGCGCGGCGGCAAGATTAATCGAGGTAGTGGTCTTTCCGACGCCGCCTTTTTGGTTGGCAATTGCTAAGACGCAGGTCAAGCTCAACTCCCCGCTCCCGCCTTTGCTGCTGCGGGCGCAACCACGGCGCGACGTGCGCGGCCATCGAGTCCTGGCCCATCACGAGCAGGGCCACTGTACTTACTTCCCCTCCCCGCTGGCAAGGAAAAAGTTGTGATTTCAGGCGTTTTGGCCGCCCAGAGGCGAGTCGCACCCGCCCCGAAGGGCAAGAGTGGTGTATTATTTTGCGGAGACTTTTGATGGCTTCCGCTTCTCAAACCGGTGATGCTCGGCTGCGAATCGCGACGTTGAGCGACGGCGAGGCGATTGCAGAAATCGTGAATCGCGCGTACGTGGTGGAGGAGTTTTTCCTGGCCGGCAAGCGGACTGACCTGGTCCGCGTTCAGGCGCTGATGGCGAAAGGCAAATTCCTGCTGCGTGAAGATGCGGCGCGGCTCACAGGGTCGGTCTACGTGGAGATTCGCGGCGAACGAGCCTATTTCGGGCTTTTAGCGGTCGAGCCGGAAATGCAAGGGCGCGGGCTGGGCCAGTTTCTGGTGAAAGCTGCGGAAGATCACGCGCGTGCGAACGGGTGCCGGGCGATGGACTTGACCGTTGTGAATTTGCGGACGGAGCTGCCGCCGTTTTACCGGCGATTGGGATACGCCGAGAATGGCACCGAGCCGTTCCATGCGGACGCCAAGGTGAGCCTCCCCTGCCATTTCATCAAGATGACCAAAACGCTGGTTTAGCGGAGCGGCGAGTTTACCGGGCAATTTTTGGAAATTATGGAGCAATTCGATGAGCCTATTCATTACTACTTTGATTCTGTTGGGTCTCAATCTTTGGATTCTTTCCCGCGTAAACAAACTTCGCAAAGTAGTGTTGGCACTTATTCAGTTTGAGGCAGGACTGGTCGAAAACATGAAGAAAGATCAAAAGTTCAGCCGTGACTCAGAAGAATTCGCTTTAGAAGGAGTTTATAGTGTTTGGAGAATGTTCACGAACGAACCGGACTGTAGGCGGTGAAGAAAATTGATTGGACTAGACCGGATTGGTGTAGTGCTCCCCGCTAATTTAGACAGTCAGGGCATCGTTTTTTAGTACACCTGCGAAAGCCAAGAAAGCCTCGCGCGGCGTGCGATTTCCGACTCGCGGTGAGGCCGGTCGTGATTGTACTCCTGAATCCAACGAAGATAGGGCCGAGCCCTTTCATGCGGATGCCAAGGTCAGGCTTCCCTGCCATTTCATCAAGATGACCGAAACGCTGGTTTAGCGGAGAGCGAGGGAGCGATCGGTTCCTTCGATTGCGCTAAAACCACGTCTTCGCGCGGTAATCGCGATAGGCGGGCCCGAATTTTTCTTCGAGGACTTTCGCTTCTTTCTTTGCCCGGAT
>JANWJR010000154.1 GCA_025451835.1 Candidatus Acidiferrales bacterium
ACAGCACCGAGGACCAGAACCGTCTGGCCAGCTTTTATTTCCGTAGCCAGGAGGAGCTGGTTGCCAGTCGTCGTCACCAGCGGCAACGCCGCCGCCTGAATCAAATTGAGCCCCTTGGGAACTTTCGCCAGAACCGCGGCTTTCACGACACAAAGTTCAGCGTAAGTATTGTCCGCCATAGCGAACACCTGGTCGCCGACAGAAAAGCCTTCCACTCCCTGCCCAATCTTCGCCACAGTGCCCGCGATATCCACTCCTATAAGCCCCGGAAACTGGAGTGGGTAAAAATCTTTCGTTAATCCGGCACGTCGCTTGTAGTCGATCGGATTCACGCTCGAGGCAGTCACCCGCACGAGTACTTCGCCTGTGCCAGGGACCGGATCGGCGTATTCTTCATACTTGAGTACTTCAGGACCGCCATATTCGTGGACAACAATTGCTTTCATATTTCACCTCCCTGGCTCGGGGTGTGTTTCCTTGCTGGCCACGTCAAGACGAACCTTCACACTCGGGCATCCTGTGCGAAAAGTGCTCAATGTCCAGCCCGCA
The DNA here is from genome assembly GCA_025451835.1 of Candidatus Acidiferrales bacterium. GTDB lineage: Bacteria > Acidobacteriota > Terriglobia > Acidiferrales > UBA7541 > Palsa-295. The sequence goes on from JANWJR010000154.1 coordinate 550, forward strand.
GTTCAACGCTTCTCGTACGGGTGAAAGATGTAGTCCTTCGTCTTCACGGCCACATGGCGTGAGTTTCCGCAGTCCGCGTGGGATGTGGAATCAGGGGTGAACTTGTTCGACGCGGCGTCGTAGTTGAACACAGCGTATCCCCAGCCGCCGGTTTTCGGAAATCTGTCTTTCTCCATCACGAATGCCTGCTTAAAAGCGCCGCGAAGTTCACGGCCTCTGCTCATTCTTTGGGCGCCAGGCCGACCAGCAGCGCGCTTGTTCCTGTTGCCATGAACCGATGGTAAGGTATCACGCCAATTCAGGAAAGCCCTTCCTGAACAATCGAGGGAGAACTGATAGTATTGCCCTCGGACGGCCGATCTGTCCGACATCGAGGATGGGTTCGCGTTGAAGCGCCGAGGCGAGAAAGCCCAAACGCGTGGAAAGAAGCTACGGCGAGCTTCGCGCATTGCATCGAACGGCAGGAAGAGTGCCGAAACAACGGCGTAAGGAGTGACACATATGCAGGGACGCTACAACGTTCTGTTTCTGTGCACCGGGAATTCCGCCCGCTCCATCATGGCCGAGGCAATCATGAACCAGAAGGGCCGGCCAAACTTCACTGCATTCAGCGCGGGCAGCTACCCGTCGGGATTCATTCGTCCAGAGGCACTGAAGCTACTCGAAGTCGCCCACTTACCAACGAAGGGACTCCGTAGCAAGAATTGGGACGAGCTCGCGAAGCCTGGTGCGCCACAAATGAACTTTGTCTTCACCGTTTGCGACAACGCCGCTAAGGAAGTGTGCCCCATATGGCCCGGTCAGCCGATGACCGCCCACTGGGGCATTCCCGACCCCGCAGCGGTTACGGGTACTCCGGAACAAATCGAGAGGGCCTTCCGCGATGCCTTCATGATCCTTGACCGCAGGATTGGTCTGCTCCTTTGTCTTCCTCTATCGAGCTTGGACAAGCTCGCGATTAAGACGGAAATCGACCGCATCGGCCAACAATGACAATCTCCCTGTCACGCCGCCTTGCAGCGGAATTCTTGGGCACCGCATTTCTTGTTGCGGCCGTGGTTGGCTCGGGCGTCATGGGGGAGCGGCTCTCCAATGGCAATGTGGCGCTCGCTCTACTCGCGAATACAATCGCCACAGGTGCGGCTCTCATCGCGCTTATTATTACGTTCGGCCCCATCTCGGGAGCGCACTTGAACCCTGTCGTTACATTGGCCGACGCCTTGGAGAGGGGCCTTCCGTGGGGGCAGGCATCGCAGTATGTACTGGCGCAGATCTTCGGCGGTGTGACAGGAGCGGTAACTGCACATCTGATGTTTGGCCTTCCTCCCATTTTCCTCTCACAGCATATTCGAAGAGGCCCGGCTCAATTTCTGAGTGAGTTCATCGCGACTTTTGGCTTGCTTTCGGTAATCTGGGGATGCTCGCGCGCTCGTTCGAACCTCGTCCCCTTCGCTGTGGGAGCCTACATCACCGCTGCGTATTGGTTCACGGCATCAACATCCTTCGCCAACCCTGCCGTAACGATTGCGAGGTCGCTCAGCGACACGTTTACAGGCATTCGGCCTCCCGATGTACCCCTCTTCATCGTGGCCCAACTCGCCGGGGGGCTTACCGCAACCTTCCTCTTCCGATGGCTGGTTCCGAGCTTACCTTCCGCTGCCAAGGATGTGCTGGTTGCGCATCCTAACGACAACTAAGGCGCAAACGCCGGACATTTGGCGGTCCTGCCTGAAACCTGGCACGAAACGATCCAGTTTCACCCGTGAGACTTTCGCGTCCGTTCACTTCTGGAATCTGACGCCCGCTTGACGCCCGATAAACGCCTATTTCGAGGCTTGACTTGGACCGATTGTTCGTTGTAAGTTACGTGCCTTCAACGAGTTGCCAATTGAGTTATCGTAATTCTTTTAAGCCGAAGGTCGTGGGTTCGATCCCCGCCGCCCCTACCAACCATCCTTCTGACTGGTAGGCACTTAACAAAATAGCGCGGGACCAGAAAGGGGCAGATTCAGTCGATGATCCGGTTCGTACGCTAAATTTCAGCGGCACGAGTGGCAACCGGAAATGACAGCATGCCGCGCCGATCGGGGCCGCTGGTGAGAGTCAGAAGATTCGGCGGATTAGTTGCCGGAGATGTTTCCGGCGCCTTTTGGGATCATTTTGGATCGACTTTTGCTCGGGAGTTCGTGTGGTCACTCTTCTTCGTGGGTGACGATGTGAACATCGACGGCAGGGGCTTTTTGCAGAAAGCGGTGAACAGCGGAAAGGTATAGCAGTTTGCGAATACCCTTCACTGCGGAACGACCGAAAATGACCTGCGTGATGTGCTTCTCCCTGGCCAGTTCCGCCATCATATCCGCGACGCTCTTGCCGCGGAGCCGAACGACCTTTGCGCCCAGGTCTTCGGCAAAGCGGAAATTCGCCTCCAATAACTTCTCGTCGCTGTTCTTTTCATCACCGCCGGTATCCACGTGGACGACATACAGGTCGGCGTCAAGCCGCCTTGCCATGCGCGCACCACGCGCGATTAAGTATTGCGCAGCCGGATTCGAACTAATGCAAACGGCTAATCTCTCGCGAACAGGCCAGTTTTCTTCGATTTCTTTCGCCGTCATGTAGGATTCGAGACTTCGATCCACGTGTTCTGCTACTTGACGCAACGCCAACTCGCGTAAGGCGATTAGATTGCCTCGTCTGAAAAAATTCTGAAGGGCCTGGTGAACTTTCTCTTGGGAATAAACATCCCCACGTTCCATGCGGTGCTGCAACGCTTCCGGCGTAAGGTCAACCATCACGGTTTCGTTGGCCATCAGAGGCACCCAGTCGGGAACGGTTTCGCGGACCGTCACTCCAGTAATAGTGCGTACTGTCGGCGCAAGGCTCTCCATATGTTGAATGTTCAGCGTGGAGAGAACATCGATTTTAGCTGCGAGGATCTCCTGGACATCCTCGTAGCGCTTACGATGCTTGCTGCCCGGAATGTTTGTGTGAGCGAGTTCATCCACGAGAACGACGGCTGGTCGGCGGGCAATGATGGCGTCCACATCCATCTCTTCAAAAATGGTGCCTTTATACACGACCTTGCGTCGCGGGATCGCTTCCAGCATAGGGGTCAGCTCCTCGATACCTTTGCGGCCATGTGATTCAACGAAGCCGATCACCACATCTTCCTCCCGTCTGTGGCGACGGATACCTTCGCTCAGCATGCTATACGTTTTGCCGACGCCGGGTGCGTAGCCGAGAAAAAGCTTGAAAATACCCTTTGGCTTGTCGGGAGGCGCGATTTTCTCCAGCCAGTCTTCGGGTTTCTTGGGCATTGTTCGTCTTCCGTCAGCGCCAGCGAAATAGCTGGGCTAGAATACCGAGATGTTCCGACGCCTTCCGATTCGTGCTCTGCACTTCACTTTGGCGCTCGCCATCGTCATCGGAATCACCTTCTTTTACCGCAGAATCGTTACAGTCAATCAAACCACGGTCGCGCTGACTTTTCTGCTCGCGATTCTAGCAGTTTCCACTGTCTGGGGCTTCGCGGTTTCAGCGTTCATGTCCGTCGCAGCCATGCTCGCGTTCAATTATTTTTTCCTGCCCCCGGTGGGTACGTTTACCATCGCCGATCCCCAAAACTGGGCTGCGCTCTTCGCCTTTCTGGCGACATCGCTCATCGCAAGCCAACTGGCGACACGCGCCCGCCGAGAGGCAGATGAAGCGCAACAGCACCGCAGAGAGATAGAGCGGCTGTATGCGTTCAGCCAGCAACTCCTCGTCTCAGGTAACGTCATCACGCTGCTCAATGCGATTCCAAATCATATTGTGGAAGCATTCGAAGTAGGCGCTGCGGCGATTTACCTCGAGAACAAAAACAAGTTCTATCACTCCGGCGCCTCCCCGCATCTCGCCGATGAAGAGCTGAAGGGGGCCACTGCACGCGAAGAACCCCTTCGTGACGCAGGGCGCAGCCTCTGTTTTGTTCCGGTCCGCATGGGAACCCGTCCAATCGGAAGCCTCGGCATTTCGGGGCGACTGCTTTCCCGGCAGACCCTTGAAGCACTGGGCTCGATGATTGCCATTGCCTTCGAACGCGCGAGGGCCGTCGAAGAACTAGGCAAAACCGAAGCGACGCGCGAGGGCGAGCGCTTGAAGTCCGCTCTGCTCGATTCCGTTACGCACGATTTCCGCACACCCCTAACTTCCATTAAAGCTTCCGTAACAAGCCTGCTTTCTACTGCGAATCCGCCGGAGGCCCAGCAGCGCGAACTTCTGACCGTAATCAACGAAGAGTGCGACCGCCTGAATCAACTTGTGGGCGACGCTGCGGAAATGGCGCGGCTCGATGCCGGTGAGTTTGAGCTGAATCTGGAACCGAACGCGATGGAGGAAATTGTTTCCGCAGCCCTTCTGCACTGCAAGGGCGTGCTTGGCGGCAGAACGATAAGCGTTGACGTTGCTTCCGGGCTTCCGAGTGTGCTTGCAGACTTCGATCGCATAAGAGATGTTCTTGTGCGCTTGATCGAAAACGCAGATGCTTACTCGCCGAAGGACCAACCCATTATTATTATGGCTGAAATCAGCGGGAAGTTTCTCTCGACCAGCGTCGCGGATAACGGGCCGGGAATCGAGGACATGGAACTCGGGCTCATCTTCGACAAATTTTATCGCGGAAAGAATCAGCGCTATCTCGTGCAGGGCACCGGCATGGGATTGCCGATCGCAAAAGCCATCGTGGAAGCTCATGGCGGGACCATCAGCGTTACGAGCCAGCGTGGCCACGGCTCGGTATTTTCTTTTACGCTTCCGCTGCATCAAAAGCGGAGTGGCGCGCAATGAAATCCGCAACGATTCTTGTGGTGGATGACGAACCGCAAATTCGCCGCGTGATGCGCACCACGCTCTCGGCGCAGGGGTACACCATCGTCGAGGCGCGCGATGGTCAGGAAGCACTGGAAAAGCTCCGCATTGAGCGTCCCGACCTCGTACTCCTGGACATGAACATGCCCATAATGGACGGACTCGAAGCCTGCCGGGAGATTCGCCGCGACTCGGATGTTTCGATCATCATGCTCACGGTGCGCAATACAGAAAAAGACAAGGTGCGCGCCCTAGACGCCGGCGCAGACGATTATGTGGTCAAGCCGTTCGGCATCCAGGAGCTTCTGGCTCGCGTTCGCGCCGTGCTACGCCGAGGCCCGAACGCACAAACCCATCGTATCTTTTGCTCGAAAGATTTGAACTTTAATTTCGAAAAACGAACTACCATCGTTCGCGGAAAACCGGTTCACCTGACTCCCAAGGAATTCGACGTGCTCAAGGAGCTCGTCGCAAGCGGCGGAAGACCCATGTCGCATCGGCGGCTGCTGCAGGCTGTTTGGGGGCCCGATTATGGGGACGAGACAGAGTCATTGCGGGTTGTGGTCAACCAGCTTCGCAAAAAAATCGAGTCCGATCCCGCAAAGCCGCAATACATCCAGACGGAACCCTGGGTCGGTTACCGCTTCAACCCGCCTCCCGATGTGCCAGTTCAGGACGCGAATGCGGAGCCGTGACCTATGGCCGCACGGGATAGGTAGTATCGAGTTCAAGATTCAGCTCAAGAACGTTGACTCGTGGCTCCCCCAAAAAATCAAGTTGCCTCCCTTCGGTATGATGGGCAACAAGTGTGCGCAGTTCCGTCTCGCTGATGTGCCGCTCGCGAGAAACGCGTAGTATCTGAAACTCAGCTGCAGCAGGAGAGATGTCCGGGTCAAGGCCCGAGCCAGAGGCGGTCACCAAATCGACGGGAACCCGTACGGAAGGATTCTCCGCATGCATGCGCCGCACATTGCTGTTCACACGAGCGACTAAAGTCTTGTTTGTTGGGCCAAGATTCGAGCCGCCGCTTGAAGTCGCGTCGTAGCCAGTTCCCGCTGCGGAGGGCCGCGAGTGAAAATAGCCCGGTCCGGTGAATGCCTGCCCGATGATGCGCGATCCAATGACCCTGCCGTCCTTTTCAATGAGCTGACCGTTGGCGCGATTCGGGAACAAGACCTGCGAAATGCCGGTGACTCCGAGCGGATAGATCAGTCCGAAGAGAACGGTGGTGGCGAGAGTAAACCGGACGGAAATCAAAAGATTTTTTTCCATGGCCTTCCCTATGCCATCCCAAGATGTGTCAGCAGCACGTCAATCAATTTGATTCCGATAAACGGAGCGATCACTCCCCCCAAGCCGTAAATTAGGAGGTTGCGCCGCAGGAGAGCCGCCGCACCCAAGGGCCGGTATTTAACCCCGCGCAGCGCCAGCGGTATTAGCGCGACAATGACCAGCGCGTTGAAGATGACTGCGGAGAGAATCGCCGATTCCGGCGTATGCAGTCCCATTACGTTGAGAACGCCCATTTCCGGAAAAGCTGCCGCAAACATCGCCGGAATGATGGCGAAGTATTTCGCCACGTCGTTTGCCACCGAAAAAGTCGTCAGTGCCCCCCGCGTGATCAGCAACTGCTTTCCGATCTCTACGATTTCGATCAGCTTCGTCGGATTGGAATCGAGGTCCACCATGTTGCCGGCTTCCTTGGCCGCCTGCGTCCCCGTATTCATGGCCACGCCCACGTCAGCCTGCGCTAGCGCCGGTGCGTCGTTTGTGCCGTCGCCGGTCATCGCGACGAGCTTGCCCTTGGCCTGTTCGTCCCTGATGAGCTTCATTTTGTCTTCCGGTTTCGCCTCGGCGAGGAATCCGTCCACACCCGCTTGCCGCGCAATGACCGCCGCCGTCAGCGGATTATCTCCCGTGATCATCACGGTGCGAATGCCCATGGCGCGAAGTTGCTCGAAGCGTTCTCGCATGCCACCCTTGACGATGTCTTCGAGCTGAATTGCTCCAAGGACAACGCGATTTTTAGCGACGAGCAATGGCGTGCCGCCCGAACTCGCAATCGTTTCGACCACTTCCTGGATTTCGCGCGGGACGCGGTTGCCCCGCTCGGCGACGTGCTTTGTTATGGCGTCCTGTGCTCCTTTGCGAATTTCCTGGCCGTCCAGATCGACTCCAGACATTCGTGTTTGCGCAGAGAAGCGGATGAATGTGGGATTATGCGGGGCGAGCTCGCGCCCTCGGAGCCCATATTTCTGCTTCGCCAGTACAACGATGGAGCGTCCTTCTGGTGTTTCATCGGCAATCGAGGACAATTGCGCGGCATTCGCAAGTTCGGTGTCCGGCACGCCGGGCGCTGCAAAAAAACGCGTTGCCTGGCGGTTGCCGAGCGTGATCGTGCCCGTCTTATCCAATAACAGAACGTCCACATCGCCCGAGGCCTCAACCGCGCGGCCGGACATGGCGATCACGTTCCGCTGAATCATCCGGTCCATGCCGGCAATTCCAATTGCCGAGAGAAGTCCGCCAATGGTGGTTGGAATCAGGCAAACGAGCAGCGACACCAGAACGAAAATATCCTGCGGCGCGCCGGAATAGAGTGCAAACGGCTCTAACGTGACGACCGCCAGCAAAAAGATGATGGTCAATCCCGCGAGCAAAATGTTCAGCGCTATCTCATTCGGCGTTTTCTGCCGCGAAGCTCCTTCGACAAGCTTGATCATGCGATCCAAAAATGTCTCGCCAGGATTGGACGTGATGCGCACCTTGATCTCATCGGACAGTACGCGTGTGCCGCCGGTAACGGCTGAACGGTCGCCGCCCCCCTCGCGGATCACCGGCGCTGACTCGCCCGTAATCGCGGATTCGTCCACGGAGGCAACGCCCTCGACCACTTCGCCGTCGCCGGGGATGAACTCACCCGCGGCCACAAAAACAACATCACCGGCCCGCAGCGATGCACTCGGCACTGTTTCCTGCGTTGCGTCATCCTTGATCCTGTGTGCGACAGTATCGGTCTTGGCTTTGCGCAGAGCTTCGGCCTGCGCTTTGCCGCGCCCTTCCGCCATTGCTTCCGCAAAATTTGCAAAGAGTACAGTGAACCAGAGCCACAGGCAGATTTGGACTCCGAAACCGAAATGGCCGGTATGGTGTGCGGCGTCGTAGGCGAGCTGAATCGTCGTCAACACAGCTCCGGCTTCGACGACGAATATCACGGGGTTCTTCGCCATCGTGCGCGGGTCGAGCTTGCGAAACGCATCAAGAACTGCGCCACGCAAAATCTTGGCGTCGGTCAGTGATATGGCTCTTGAAGGTGAATTCTCAGTCATCGGATTCTCAGAAGGCCCTTCCCGCAACCATTAACAGGTGCTCAAGAATTGGGCCCAGGCTGAGGGCTGGAAAAAAGGTGAGTGCGCCGACGATCACAATCGTCGAGACCAGCAGTCCAGTAAGCAGGCCGCCCGTAACCGGAAACGTGCCAAGCGATGGAGGAGTAAGTTTTTTCCTTGCCAGATTCCCCGCGATCGCGAGGATCGGAATCACCATGAAAAACCTCCCGAGCAGCATGGCTGCGGCGAGGCTCGCGTTGTACCAAAGCGTGTTGGCGCTGAGGCCGGCGAAGGCCGAGCCGTTGTTGCCTACCGCCGATGTGTACGCGTAGAGAATCTGCGAAAGGCCATGCGGCCCCAAATTTGTGATGCCCGCAATACCGAAAGGCTTGACGACAGCAAGCGCCGAAAAAGCAAGGATGCTGAATGAGAGAATAAGTATCGAAAGCATGGCCATTTTAACGTCGTAGGCTTCGATCTTCTTCCCCAGGTATTCCGGTGTTCGTCCAACCATTAGTCCGGCAATAAAAACCGCCAGAATCACGAAGACGATCATCCCGTATAGGCCGGAGCCGACGCCGCCGAAGACTACTTCTCCCAGCATGACGTTGACTAGCGGAACCAGTCCGCCGAGTGGTGTGAAGGAATCGTGCACGCTGTTTACAGCGCCGCAGCTCGCATCCGTGGTCACCGTGGCGAAAAGCGCTGAATCGGCGATGCCGAACCGCACTTCCTTACCCTCCATGTTGCCGCCGGATTGCCTCGCCGTAGCGCG
>JANWJR010000155.1 GCA_025451835.1 Candidatus Acidiferrales bacterium
CAGGAAACGCCAGCAGCAGCGCGAATCCCCAGCATGCGGTTCTCATGACAAGTCTCCCTGGTGGCAGTCTGCCATATACCCATTTTAGGCTCAGGAAGACACCAGCGGAAACCGGGCATCAAAGTCGCACCCAAAGAGACACCCTGTCCATCCAGGCAGGTCCGTACGAGCGCTGGAGCAGCGGCACCGTCGCTTGGGCTCCTGCCCGCATCTGAAGCCGGGGCTGACTGGAACAGCCTCCAAGTGTGCACTTGCGCGCAACTCAATGCAGCGATACAAGAAATGAATTGGCGAGATAACGAACGCGAGCGGCGCAAGCCGCATCGGGAATTGAGAGATTGAGCGCGGCGTCAAAATATTCGGAAGCCTTTGCGCTTCGCCCGAGCTCGGCATCCAGGTTGCCGAGCAAGAGAAAAAACACAGGGTTGTGCGGGTAACGCGCAACGAGAGGCTCGGCAACGGAAAGAGCTTGCTCGTATTTCTGGTCATAGGTGCGCAAGTTTTTCGCAAGATAGAAGCGAGTATCGACGGCCAGCAGCACGCCCTGTTCCATGCCGGTTTGCATCTGCCGAAGGCCTTCCTCCTTGTTTCCGCCTGGAATGCCCATGAAAAAACGCAGCAGCTTGATCACCGGAGAGAGAGTATCAACGTAATAGTTGTAGAGGCCCAGGCCCGCCGTGGCGTCCGCCATTTGCGGATCGAGTTGAAGGCAGCGAAGAAATTGCGTGCGGGCGCTGACGGCGGCGCGGGCGGCGGCGCGATGCTCGTCTCGCAGGCCATAAAGGCGCGTCTTGAGCGCCCACGCGATCCCCGCATAAAGGTGCATCTGCGCTGTATCGGATCTTGCAATCCGCGCTCTCGCGAGATAAATCGCTTTGTCGGCGAGGGCAAGATAACCTTCGTCCTCGGGCCGTTTCCCGCGCTTCCAGGCATCGAGCATGCCCCACTTGATTTCGCACGCGGCGCAATAGGTCTTCCACCAAAGCGCTTCGCCCTCCAGCAGATAACCAAGCGGATCTTCGGGCTGCGACTTCTCGAGCTCCCGAGCGACGTCGATAGCCGCATCGGAATCTCCATCGTAAATGTTATCCATCGCTTGCGCTGCTTGAACCGGAAGCGTCGGTCCGCTCGCACCTGCGGGAGCGGCGACAGCCGGCGCAAGCAACAAGGTGACGCCGAGCGCGAGCGCCAGGACATTCCGGGCGGGAATGATTTTCATTTGACTCTTTTCAGCCATCCTGCGAGCCAGGAGGCCGTAACGTACATCACGAAGCATTCCAGAGCAAATGGTAGGAATCCGAGAAATCCGGGCGCGGGCATCTCGAAAATTTTGACGTCTTGAAACATGGGGAAGATGTAAAGCCATTTTGCCGCGGCCCAGTAGTTCCAAAATTCCCACAGCCATCCGCAAATCCATCCGGCAAGAAGAAACCCGCATAGCCGCCGCGGAAATCCTTCCGAAAGATCACCGAGAAAGGAAGGCAATCCAAGCCGGCGATTAACCGGGTCCAGCAGCAGGATGAAGCCAATCCACACGAGGATAAAAAGATAGGCCGCTAGTTGGCGCGGAATGACGATTGGAATAGCGAGGCAGCCCGTGCCGATGACGATCAATGCATTTTCGAAAGCGAAAGATATTTTCCACGGTTTGGCAGGCGTCGGCGGCAAGAGAGCTTGCACCAGATCAGCGGTCTCGAAAATTGCGGGCGTGATCGTTGCAAACGACCAGGCGTAACCCAGAAACGCGCGCCAGCCCGGAGGCATGCCGACGTACGTCCAGTTCTGGAGGCGAAGGTTGTAGGCCTCGAAGATGAGCCACAGCGGAATGGATAGAAACGCCATGCGCGCGAGAACGATTGGGGCGTCGTTTAGGCGCGACCGGCTCGTAAGAGCGAGCACGGTCGCATCGGCGCTGAGAATGTAGGCGCTCCAGGCGATCGGTGTGAAATACGTTGCAACCGGTTCGACCCGGCGAAACATCAGCCATTCCGCGGCGGCCAGAGCGACGAGGCCGAGCCATCCGTGCACGGGAAACACCCGCCTGCGACGGGCGCGGAAAAAGCCGATTACAAGAGTTGCGACCGTGGCGGCCGTGATGGCGATGCCGATCGACGTTGCGAGCATTGGATGGACGGCTTCATGTTATCGCAGTCTACCCCGGTTACAGGATTTGCACATCGCCTTTGCTCGGCTCGGCAAGCAAGCGACCGCTCGGCTTTCTTGCTATGCTTTGCGGGCCTTTGCAGGAAGTCCCAATTACGAGATTTGATTGCGTGCGCGGCCACGCTGTGAAGAATCGGTGAGCGAGACGGAAAAACTCGAGCGCGGCCTGGGCCTCGTCGAAGCGACGTCGCTCAACATGATCGAGATGGTCGGCATTGGCCCGTTCATCGTGATTCCCTTCGTGATTCAGGCGATGCATGGGCCGCAATGCCTGCTGGCATGGGCGGCTGGCGCGGTGCTGGCGCTGTTCGATGGATGCATCTGGGCGGAACTTGGCGCAGCCATGCCCCAGGCTGGCGGAAGCTACGTCTTCCTTCGAGAAGCTTACGGGCCCGGTCGGTGGGGACGCCTGATGTCGTTCCTCTACATCTGGCAAACGCTGTTTCAAGCGCCGCTCGTGATCGCGTCCGGGGCCCTCGGTTTCGCGGAATATTCGGAGTACGTAGTAAGAAAAGGCGGCGCGACGGGCGCGTTTCTGATGCGCTTGGGGCCGAATTACGACCGAGTGGTTGCAGCCTCCATCATTATCGCGGTTGTGTTTCTGCTGTACCGGCGAATTGGGCAAATCGGGAAAATCTCGGTTGTATTTGGCGCGGTCGTCGTCGGCACGATTCTCTGGTTGATCTGGGGTGGCGCGACGCACTTCAACGCGCATCGTGTGTTCGATTTCTCGGGAGGAGGTGGAACTCTCTCGTGGCTCGTTTTCGCCGGGCTGGGCCATGCGACTGTGCAAACCGTGTACAGCTATCTCGGTTACTACAACGTCTGCAACCTTGGTAGCGAAATGAAAAATCCCGAGCGGAATATTCCGCGGGCGATCTTCATTTCGATTATCGGCATCACGGCGCTGTACCTCGCAATGCAGATGAGCATCCTGAGCGTGGTGCCCTGGCGCGAGGCGCAGAAATCGACTTTCATCGTAAGCACTTTTGTGGAGCGCGCGTTCGGTAGCCAGTGGGCGACGCTGGCGACCCTATTGATTCTGTTCACGGCGCTTGGTTCGCTTTTTTCGGCGACGCTAGGGTATTCCCGCGTGCCGTATGCGGCAGCGCTCGACGGCAACTTTTTCTCCGTTTTCGCGCGCGTGCATCCTACGAAGCGCTTCCCGAACGTTTCTCTAGTGGCTTTGGGCGCCGCAGCCATCGTGTTTAGCTTGCTGTTCAGTCTTTTTTCCGTGATTCGCGCCATCCTGGCGATGCGCTGCCTCATCCAATTTGTCGGCCAGGCGATTGGACTGGTGGCGCTGCATCGCCGCAAGGACGCCAAGCAGCGGCTGCCTTTCCGAATGTGGCTGTATCCGCTCCCCGTGATTGTGGCCATTGGCGGGTGGATCGCGATTTTCCTTTCCACGGGGCGAAAGCCAATACTGGCCTCGCTGGCAGCGACCGCGGCAGGTATTCTTATCTATTTGGGGCGCGCCCGATTCATGCGCCAGTGGCCATTCCAGGAGGCTATTTGATGAAGAGCCGTTTACCGATATTTTTTGCAATGGTTTCCGCACTCGTTGTAGGCGTGATGGCGATGCCGGCGGTTGCTCCTCGAATCGCAAGTGCGACGGGACAGTCGCTGCCGGAGACCGCTGAAGCGATCGCCAAGGCGCGAGTCACCACACGAATCCTCTTCGTGACGGCGCACCCGGACGACGAATGGTCGAGTTTGCTGACCTATCTTTCGCGCGGCCTTGGTGCGGATGTTGGGCTGCTCACAATCACGCGCGGGCAGGGAGGCCAAAACGCAATCGGGCCGGAGCAGGATGGGCAACTAGGCGTGATCCGCACCGAGGAATTGCTCGCGGCGGGCAGCCATTATGGTGTCCGCCAATTTTTCACGCGTGCGGTCGACACGGGCTACTCCAAAAGCCCTGAACGGACCATGAAAATCTGGGGCCAGATCCCACTGGAAGACATGGTGCGCGTGATCCGCACGTTTCGCCCGGAAGTGGTCATCAATGGCTGGGGCGGCGTGCATTCGGGGCACGGGCAGCATCAGGCGAGCGGCATGCTGACGCCGCAGGCTGTCGCCGCCGCGGCCGATCCAAACGCATTTCCGGAACAGTTGTCGGAAGGACTTGCACCGTGGAAAGTGAATCTGGAATTGCGGTTCGCACGCGATGGAACGAAAGACGCCGTTGAATTGCCGGTCAACACGGTTTCACCGCTGTGGGGCAAGAGCTACACCGAGATGGGCATGGAAGGACATGCGCAGCATCGTTCGCAAGGCACTCCCGCATTCTTCGGCAATTCATTCTTCCGGCGGCCGATTTATCTGGTGACTGAGAACGAGCAGGGACAAACCGGGAGTTTTGATGCAAAGCTGCTTGCCGAGCCACTCGCCTCGCTGGCCGCGCATTTCGTGCCGTTCCAATCGGCGATGGCGCCGGCACTCGTCGCTGCCGATCGCGATCTCGCCGCCGCGGAAAATTCTACTCTTGAACTCGATCGCACGGCCGCGGCCAAATCGCTCGCGGAGGCAGGCAAGGAAATCGCACGACTTCGAGACCGGATTTCGAACAACTCGGGTGATGATGGCAAAGATGCCGTTTGGGAGCTTTCCCGCGAGCGTGAAAAAATTGACCTGGCGCTCGCTGATGACGTCGCGCTTCCCGTGGAAACTCAGGCGGACCGGCATGAGTTGGTTGCAGGCGAAAGCTTTTCGGTGGACGTGCTGTTTTCCGGCCAAGCCGTTGTTCCGGTGAAATGGACCCTAACCAAATCAAGTTTGCTGCTGCCGTCGGGATGGACGGCCAGCCCGGAAAAGTCGGAAGGCAGAGGCGAGGACAGCTATCGCTTTCGCATAAGCATTCCCGTAGGGGCAAAGCTGCCGGGATTTCCTGGAGATGCTATTTTGCCGTTTCCCCCAGCGCTCGTGCGGCTGGCGCTCAATGTGACGTTTGACGATTACCAGTTCACGATCGAACAGCCGGTGATGTCCGTGCAGGCCGCAACCACCGGCATACAGACTTACCCGATCGAACTTGTTCCGGCCGTGACGCTGACCGTCGATCCGCGGCAAATCATGCTGCCCGTTGAGCGCGATGGAAAGCCCGTTCAACTGCTCGCACGCGTGCGATATCACGGAACGCGGCCCGCCAAGGTGGCAATTGGTCTCGACGAGCCCCGAGGATGGAGCGCTCAATCTGTGGCCCCGGTGGATTTTTCGGGAGCGGGAAATCAACTGATTCGTTTCACTGTCGCTCCGCCGACGCGCCCAGCACCCGGGCCATACGTGCTGCACCCGTACGCCCGCATTGGCGGCGAAACGTTCCGCACCTCGCTTGAGCCGATTCCTACGCTCCCCACCCGTGATTGGAGCGAGCCGGATGATGCCACCGTGCATGTCCTTGATCTGATCGTGCCTGCAGGCCTGCACATTGGTTACGTTGCCGCGGACAATGATCCGCTGCCCGAAGTTCTCCGACAGCTTGGCATTCGCGTGGATCTGCTCGATGACGTGGCACTGGCCTTCGGTA
>JANWJR010000156.1 GCA_025451835.1 Candidatus Acidiferrales bacterium
CTCAGGAACCGAACGCTCTACATGCAAGCGAAGTGCAACTTCCGCTCACCGGACCGGCGGATCCTGGGATCTTGCAATGCCCGAGCACTGCTTCCTCGGGACGCAGGCTCACGCGAACCACTTTTGGTGATTCGTAAGACTTGGGATTTTCCGGGGCTTTATTGGATTCTTTGTTCATTTTCTCTGATCCATGCCTAGGGATGGCGGCAAGAGCCGCAACCGCTTCCGCAGCCTGCCGCTTCCTGTAGGACGGGGAGCACGGACGCCGAACTCGTGCGATTCCAGGTGCCCACGTCGACTTCTCCATTGCTGATACGCTCCGCAGAAGCCACCAAGGCCTCATGTAGGGCGCCTCCAGAACAGCACTCACACTCTCCATGCGCAGGCGGCTGTTGCCCAATTACCAGTGCACGCAAATGGGCAACTTCACATAGAAAATCAACCGGCGATTCGGGATCTCCATTTTCAAGTTCACCATTCGCCGGGCACATGCTGCACAGCGATTGAATGCGACAGTCATTGCATTTTGTCCGGCGCGTCTTGGGCTTCGTGCGCGTGCGCCAGAGGAAATCTTCCCAGCCTTCGCGGAAGGTACCGCTTCGCCAATCATATGATTCCCGATGCGAAAGCACACAAATGCTCATGCGTCCCGCGGGATCGATGGCACAAGCGGTGACACCTCCGCCACAAAAATAAACATGCCCGGCATCCTGGTGATTCCCAGCGGGCTGCGCCAAATCGCGCTCGAGCAACCGCGCGTATTCGCGCTTTCGCCTGGGCTCGTGAAAGTCGAGTGCCACAACTTCCTCGGGCGTCAGCCGCACTTCCACCGGGCTTTGGGAGCAATCGATGCGTGGGTTGACCAGCGGATCGAATTTGAATTCCACGCCGAAATCTTCCTCAGCCATGCGCTGCATCTCGAATACTTCGTGCCGGTTGATCGTGGTGGGTACTGTCTTGAGTTTTAGCGGCAACCGGCGCTCCTGCAAGAGACGAATGCCGCGCATGCAGCGGTCGTAGGAACCGGGAATCCCGGTCAGGGCTTCGTAGGTTTCGCGGGTGGCTCCGTACATCGTCACTTCAATCGCAAAAGGTCGCCAATCTGTCAGGAAATCCGCTATCCGCGGCGTCACCAGCGTGCCATTGGTGAATAACGTGATGAGAAAACCCTTGGTCTTCGCGTAGGAATAGATATCGAGGAAGTCGCGCCGCGCAAAGATTTCGCCCCCCGTAAAAAGCACCCAGAGGCATCCGGCTTCCGCCATCTCATCCAGCAGCCGGCGATACTCCGCGAGACTCAGTTCCGCATTGCGTGCGGCGGAATCCGACATGGGAAGATTGTTGTAGCAGTGACGGCATTCGAGGGGACACCGGCGGGTGACTTCGATGGATACTTCCATCGGCGCGCGCTTGCCGAAATAGCGCTCGTGAACTCCGCGGCTGAATGTAGAGTAGGTTGCTTCGTTCATCCCAAGTTCCTAGCTGTCTGGGCTAGGAGAACCGCGGGCGGTGCCAGATTCACGCGCGCTCAGCTTCCTTCATTTAGTATTAGGTAGTATTAGGGGTTCGATTTCTCGCGCCGGCTCGACCAGTCCTTCTCCAGCCAGATCCAAAAGAAATAAATCCACATCCTGAAGCGCTCGCTCCGCCGTGAGGCCATATTCGAGCTGGAGAGACGAAGCCATTTCCGTCACTGTTCGACCCTCGTCGATCATGGCCCACAATTTTGTCCCGGAGTTGTTGAACGTAAAGATGGAATCCAGGTCGGCCATGCCACGCCGGATCGGAACCACGATGGTCTCATCGGCAACGACGCGCGAGACCACATTGGAACTGCGACGTACACGTCCGCCCAACCACCCTTTGGCGTAGACCATGTCCCCCCGAACCTTGCCTGCAATAACAAGAAGAGTGCTGAGTTAGGCTAATCGGGGTGGGAGGCAAGCTCAATACCAAAATGGGACTTTCGTGCCAAAGTGTTACTCCCAGGCTTCATAATCGAACAATATAATCTGCAGTCTCATGAATTTCGCGCTAACGCGTGAGCACAGTAGCGTTCTGTAAACGACAGATCGAGGGCCATTCCGGCTGGGTGGTCAAATGATAATAGGTACCTAGGTTTACGGTTGCGGGAGTGATTCCTCTAAGTTTCGCTGCGGAACGATATTTTACGTCCGTACCCTGCAATCTTAAGATTCCACCCGGCCGCCCTCGTCAACGAAAGTCGGTGGCGGGTCAAATCGCTGCGAAGTCCCCACCCGGCGTCGAGAAGGACGCGCACCCGAAAGAAATGCGGTCGCAGAGATGATTTCACAGATCCTTCCAGGCCACAAACGCAGCACCCATGAGCGGGCAATCCTCGTTGAGCACAACTTGAATCGATATCTGTTCAAGGAATATGCCGAGCTTTTCCTTGCGCTTTACGGCAGCAGCGAAACGCCCGTCCATCATCTTCGGCAAAATCTTGACCGCGATTCCTCCCGCTACGTAGATTCCGCCACGCGCCACGGCTCGCATCGCGAGATTGCCGGCTTCCGAACCGTAGATTTCAACCCACAGATTCAGCGTCTCAACGCAAACCGCGCACTTACCGGAGAGGCCCTGCGCGGTGATTTCGGGCGCGGTATCGATGGAGCGATCGTCAAAACCTGGATGGCGAACGGAGGGATTTAGGAACTCATGCACGCGTTGGAAGCCGCTGCCCGAAAGAATGCTCTCGGCACTCACGAACTCTTCGCGCGCGCCGATGAATTTCCAAAGGTCCGCGTGCTGATTCGTGTTGGGAGCAAAATCGGAATGGCCAGCTTCCGTAGCCAACGGAATATGCTGCTTGCCGTCCCAGACAAGCACGGCTTCGCCAAGGCCTGTGCCGGCGGCGATAATCGCGCGGTTCGATTGCGGCGCCGCAACTCCCGGATGAACCACTTCCAGATCTTTCGGGTCAAGGACCCCGAGACCGTAAGCCGTTGCCTCAAGATCGTTCAAAAGCCGGACGCGATTGAGCTTCAGATGCGAAGCCATGGCCCCGCCATCCACGACCCACGGGAAATTCGTTGCGTGCACGCGATTGTTCACCACCGGACCGGCCACACCGAAGGAAGCAGCGGTGACGGTGGCTCCAGAGATCCCGAGAAAATCCGTCACGATCTCTTGAAGTCCTGAATGATTCCGGCTCGAATAGCGCTGATGAGCGATTTTTACGAGCTTCCCCTGCTGCACATCGAACAACCCGAGATTGGATTTTGTTCCGCCCAGGTCGCCCGCGAGGATCATTCGTCCCTCCGAAAATGGAAATGGAATGGCACGGAATCGTACACCCTCGCGAGCAATTTTAGAGCGCCCGCCACCGGCGACCGTCTGACGAAGCCAGATCATCGGCCGCGCGAGGACCGTCGCTTCCCGCCGGATAATTCGGAAATGGTGGCGCGGACGCTGATTTCCAGGCATCCAGAATTGGGTCGACCAGCGCCCAGGCTGCTTCAACGCTGTCCGCACGGTCGAAAAGTGTGGCTTCACCGCGAATGCAATCGTTAATCAGGGTCGAGTAAGCGCTGCGCGGTCCGCTGCCAAAGGCGCGTTTGTACTGGAAGTCCATGGTCACCGATTGGATGTGCATCTGCGCGCCCGGAGATTTCGCACCGAAAGAAAGTGAAATGCCTTCATCCGGCTGAATATTGAGGACCAGCGAATTTTCTTCGAGGTTTTCACCGCGAAAGACCCGATGCGGCGCCTGTCGGAACCGGATCGCGATTTCCGTGAGCGGACGCGCCAGACGTTTCCCCGTTCGCAGATAGAACGGAACTCCGCTCCAGCGCCAATTGTCCACGTGCAGTTTTAGAGCGACAAAAGTCTCGGCGGCCGAATCGCGCTTCACCCCGGGCTCCTGCCGGTAGCCTGGAACAGGCTTGCCATCCACATTTCCCGGTCCGTACTGCCCGCGCACGACCGACTTCCAGATGGTCTCGGTCGCAAAAGGCCGGATCGATTGCAGCACTTTGATTTTTTCATTGCGCACCGAAGTCGCTTCGAAGGTGGCTGGCGCTTCCATTGCCACGAGCGAGGTGAGTTGCAGGACGTGGCTCTGAATCATGTCGCGCAGTGCGCCCGCGGATTCGTAAAATGCCGCGCGGTTTTCGACGCCCAGCGATTCCGCGGCGGTGATCTGCACGTGATCGATGTAATTACGGTTCCACAGCGGCTCAAAAATGCCGTTGCCAAAGCGAAAGACCAAGAGATTCTGCACGGTCTCTTTGCCAAGATAATGGTCGATGCGATAAATCTGCGATTCGTCGAAAACGCTCAGGACTTTTTCGTTCAACTCACGAGCCGAAGCCCCGTCGTGGCCGAATGGCTTTTCGATGATCACCCGAGTCCATGCTTTGTCGCTTACAGGTTTGGCGAGGCCGGCTTTCCCGAGATGTTCAACGATGCGCATGTAGACTTCCGGGGGAACGGCCAGATAAAAAAGCCTGTTGCCGCCGAGTTGTCGCTCGCGATCGAGCTCCTCGAGGCGCTTCACTAGCTGTTGATAAGCATCGGGATCGTCGTAATCGCCCTTGAAATACTGCAAATGCTGCAAAAAGTCTTCTTTCTTTCCGCTGGCGCCGCCCGGCTCTTCCGCTTTAGGCAGGAACTCGCCCGCGGATTTGCGGAAGTCGTCATCGCGCATCCCGGTGCGAGCGAATCCGAGCAGGCGAAATCGCGGTGCCAGACAAGAATGAAGCGCCAGATCGTAAAGCGCGGGCAGAAGCTTGCGCCGCGCCAGATCACCCGATGCTCCGAACATCACGATGAGACACGGGTCGCTCGGAACTTCACAATAATAAGCGTCGGTTTGAGTTGCTTCTGCTACATCGGCGGAATGGGCATCCATCGGAAGCCTCTCTCAGAAGCTCGGTAGCGGAACCCTAAATTGGGGTGTTACTGTCTTCTATCTTTCTCGGAAAAATAACCAGCCGCGTAAGAGCCTACCACATTCTCATCTTGGGCTCGGCGCGCCGCGGAGGAATAATTCATTTCATACCGTTTCGGAGTAGTCGGTCGTTTCCGAGCGGCCGACAATCCTCCCAGAACCTCGCCTTTCTCTTGGCATAATGCGGTTTCTGGATTCGGAGATCGGCAAGCCAGATCGCTAATCCGCGCTCATCGAGGAACAGGACTTCCGCGACCCATTTCGCCTCGGACCGCAGCAAGAACCAATCCGGGTTCAGCGAAAACATTAATGAAGAAATGGGCGGTTACGCAAGGTGCAAGACTCCTCGCGCTCGCCAGGCACACGAGCGCCAAGGCGCCTCCGAGATATCAACCGAGTTGATGTTGAGGAAAGAAGTCCGATCGCAATCTCGCTGGCTCAAGGCGTTTAGGACTGCATGGGCAGCGTCGCTATCACCTTGCGACCCGGCATCTTGGCCGCGCAAACTGGAATTTGTCCTCTCGTTGCAGTATCTTGAAAGGTCAGAGGTTTCCGGCCGGAGAGGAGAACCTGTTCTCGCATGAGTCTCTCTTCCAAAAATTCCTTCTCATCGCGCGGCGCACTTCGCGTAGGTGGCGAATCGTTTGAGATTTACCGGCTGGAGGTGCTGACCAGCGCCGGCATCGGCAACATTGCGCGACTGCCTTTTGCGCTCAAAGTGCTGCTCGAAAACCTTCTGCGCCACGAGGACGACCAATTCGTCCGCGCAGACGACATTCGCGCCCTGGCGGCATGGAATCCGACGGAATCGGCCGAGCGCGAAATTTCTTTCATGCCGGCGCGCGTCCTGTTACAGGATTTTACGGGTGTTCCGGCGGTGGTTGACCTGGCGGCAATGCGCGAGGCGATGCGGACGCTCGGCGGGGATTCCAGCAAAATCAATCCACTTCTTCCGGCCGAACTTGTGATCGATCATTCGGTACAAGTAGATAAATTTGGGACTGGGGACGCGTTCGGGTTCAACGCTGGCCGCGAAATGCAGCGCAATATCGAACGATATGCGTTTCTCCGTTGGGGACAAAAAGGTTTTCAGAATTTCAAAGTTGTTCCGCCGGACACGGGAATCTGCCACCAAGTGAACCTCGAATACCTGGCGCGTGTGGTTTTCAACCAGCCGCAGAATGGCGCGCGGATGGCGTTTCCGGATTCGTTGGTGGGCACGGATTCGCATACAACGATGGTCAACGGTCTGGGCGTTTTCGGTTGGGGCGTGGGCGGAATCGAAGCAGAGGCGGCAATGCTTGGCCAGCCGCTTTCGATGCTGATTCCCGCGGTAGTCGGGTTCAAATTGCATGGGCGGCTGCCCGAAGGCGCCACGGCGACGGACCTCGTTCTGACCGTCACGCAAATGCTGCGCAAGAAAGGCGTCGTCGGAAAATTTGTTGAATTTTACGGGACGGGACTTTCGAGCCTAACGCTTCCGGACCGTGCGACGATTGCCAACATGGCGCCTGAGTACGGCGCAACAATGGGCTTCTTCCCCGTCGATTCGGAAACCCTTTCGTATCTCCGATTCACCGCGCGCAGCGATGACCAGGTGCGCCTGGTTGAAGCGTACACGAAAGGGCAAGGCCTTTTCCGTACCGATGAAACTCCTGACCCGATTTTCTCGGATACGCTCGAACTCGACCTCGCGAGCGTCGTCCCTACAATCGCCGGGCCGAAACGGCCGCAAGACAGCGTTCCCCTGACGCAAGCGAAGTCTTCATTCGAAAAGTCGCTCCAGGGACCAACGAAACGCGTAAACGTGCAGAATAATGGCGACCGATTCGAATTGTCTGACGGATCGGTGGTGATCGCAGCAATCACGAGCTGCACGAATACGTCAAATCCGTCGCTGATGCTCGGGGCTGGCTTGCTCGCGAAGAAAGCGGTCGAACGCGGGCTGAACACTAAGCCGTGGGTGAAGACGAGTTTCGCGCCGGGGTCGAAAGTCGTCACGGACTACATCGAGAAAGCCGGACTGTGGCCATACCTCGAGGCGCTGCGATTCCATCTCGTGGGCTATGGCTGCACGACGTGCATCGGCAACAGCGGACCGCTGCCCGAGAGCATCGGCAAAGCGATCAAGGAAAATAACCTCGTTGCGGTCTCCGTTCTAAGCGGCAACCGCAATTTCGAGGGCAGAATCAATCCTCATTGCCGCGCGAATTATCTCGCTTCGCCGCCACTTGTCGTGGCCTATGCAATCGCCGGGCGCATGGATTTCGACATCGTCAACGAGCCGTTGGGCAAGGATAAGTCTGGACAGCCCGTTTATCTGCGCGATATTTGGCCATCGCCGAAAGAAGTGGAATCGACAATGCGCGCGTCGGTTTCAAGCGACATGTTTCGTAAGGAATATGCAGACGTCCTCACGGGCGACGCGCAATGGCGCGCGCTGGCGATTCCCGAAGGCGATCTATACGCCTGGGATCCAAAATCAACGTACATCAAGCAACCACCATTTTTCGATAACATGCCGCTGAAACCTTCGAAGATCTCAGATTTGCATGGCTTGCGCGTCCTCGCGATGCTGGGCGACAGTGTCACGACGGACCACATTTCACCTGCCGGTTCGATCCCTGCCGACACACCGGCCGGAAAATACTTGATCGACCACGGCGTCCAGCCAAAAGATTTCAATTCTTACGGCGCGCGCCGCGGCAATCACGAAGTGATGATGCGTGGCACGTTTGCAAATATCCGCCTGCGCAATCAACTCGCTCCTGGCACCGAAGGCGGCTGGACGGTTCACCAGCCGGGCGGTGAAAAGGTGTCCATCTACGACGCGGCGATGAAGTATCGCGACGAACGCGTGCCGCTGCTAATCATCGCCGGCAAGGAATACGGCTCGGGTTCGTCACGCGACTGGGCGGCAAAAGGAACCTTGCTTCTAGGCGTTCGCGCAGTCATCGCTGAGAGCTTCGAACGTATCCACAGGAGCAACCTGGTTGGCATGGGCGTGCTGCCTCTCGAATTTGAGGCCGGAGAGAATCCCAAGTCGCTGGGCTTAAATGGTCTCGAAATTTTCGAAGTCGAAGGGCTCAGCCAGAATTTCGAGCCTCGAAAGAAAATGAAAGTTCGCGCGAAAGATCCCGGCGGAAGAGAAAAGACCTTCACGGCGACCGCACGCATTGATACACCCTTCGAAATCGCCTACTACCGACACGGTGGAATTCTGCAGTATGTTCTCCGCCAAATGCTTTAGAGGTTTGAATTATGACGCGTGGCTTTGGTCGGTGACACTTTTCATTCGCCCACAGCATTTGCCCGGGGTAATCAGGCGGGACGCCCCGTGAGGTGGGGCTGGTTGCTATCTTTCAGACGGAGGCGGATAATCCTCGGCGCGATGATCGCATAGACGCCCGCTGCTACGACCACAAATCCAACAATCGCCATCCATAGCGGTGCCGCGGCACGCCTCAACAACAGAAGCGCTATCTCCCCTGCTCCGAAAGCAATCACGGCGAGCAAAATTGTGCAGAGCGGCCCGGGACAAAGGCTCGCATGGCAATGAGGGCAAATCACGCCGGAAGCGTTCGTGCCGGTCAAAAGTGATCGAATCGGGACGCTTCTCGAGCATTGCGGGCAGATCATGATTAAACCTCCAGGTTGCGTATCCTGACCGGCAAAAGACTCGCTCACCCGATCTCCCTTCAAACGGCGCTAATCTAGCATAAACGAGCCGCAGAAACCCGATGAAAGAAATTTACCTACGGTAAGCTGCTAATCGGATACAGGCCCCGGGGTTCCGGCCCAGGGCGATGCGATGTCTACGTCCGAACTGTGCGCGACCGCTCTCCGTACAGGTTCCCTGGCCGTGCTTCATCCGACACTAGCGCTCCGCCATTCATAAGAACCAGGCACCGGCCTCGATAGAATCTTCTTGACGTTTCCCGCTGGCAACGGCAATATGCGCAGTAATTTTCAGAGGTTGGTAATTCTCGATTCGATACGTAGCCAGTTATAAAACCGTGCCACTGGTCTCCGTCTAAGAATCGAGGCGGGGTGGGAACACCAGCCGTTTAAGAATCTCGGACGCTGGGTCGTATAGTAAGTCCAGTACCGGCGCGTAACCCGGCATCTGTAGGTAGTCTGTTTTCAAGGCAATTTCTGCAGGGTGCGGGTAGGGATCGATTCCGGAGATAGGCCATGACGCGTGTGATTTCGTTTCGCCTGAGACTCATGTTGGCGGTTGCGATTTCGCTGTCATTACCGTTGCCAGGCAGGGCGCAGCAGACGGCAGTTGTGCAGTCGCGGATAACGCAAGCAATTGACGAAAATCAGCTCACCGTTCTGCGAGGCAACACCCATCCGCTGGCGCGCCCCCAATTCGACCGCGGTGCGGCGCCTCCCGACTTAGCGATGAACCGCATGTTGCTCGTCCTGAAGCGCAGCTCGGAGCAGGACGCGGCCTTATCGCAGCTTCTCGAGGCGCAACAGGATAAATCGTCGCCGAACTACCACAAGTGGCTCACCCCGGTGCAATTTGGGAAGCAGTTTGGCCCTAGCGATGACGATATCCAGACGATTACGTCCTGGCTTGGATCGCACGGATTCCAGGTCGACAAAGTATCGAATGGCCGCACCGTAATCGAGTTTTCCGGCAACGCTTCACAGGTGAAAGAAGCTTTCCACACCGAAATTCACAAGTACACCGTCAATGGTGAAGACCATTGGGCCAACTCCAGCGACCCGCAGATCCCGTCCGCGCTCGCGCCCGTGGTCGCCGGCATCGCCACGCTTCACAATTTTTACAAGAAGCCTCAAGTCGTTTACTCGGACCAGCGGTTCGCGCTGAAGCACATAGAAGGAAGTGCGCGGCCCCAGGTCACGTTCCCTGGCGGCGTGCATGCTCTTGGGCCCGACGACTATGCGACGATTTATGACATCAATCCGCTCTATAAGGCGGGGATCAATGGCGCTGGGACCACGATCGCTGTCGTCGGCCGGTCGAATATCCAGCTCCAAGACGTGATCGACTTTCAGACTATCTTCCAACTGACTGCATCCCCTCCGAATGTCATCCTGAACGGGCGAGATCCAGGTATTCTCCCCGGTGGCGAGCAGGTGGAAGCCACCCTGGACAGCACGTGGTCCGGCGCGGTGGCACCCGGCGCGCAGGTGGACTTCGTCGTTTCCGCTTCAACCAACAATACGGACGGAGTGGATCTTTCGGAGATCTACATCATTGACAACAACCTCGGCAACGTCATGACGGAGAGTTTCGGCGGCTGCGAATTCGGGGCCACCCAAGCGGAAGCTGCAAGCATTTCATCTCTAGCGGAGCAGGCTGCCGCGCAAGGCATCACGTATATGGTTTCGAGTGGAGATAGCGGTGCCGAAGGCTGCGATGCAAACGACGAGACGGTCGCCACCGGACCAATTTCCGTCAATATTTTGTCCTCGACGCCTTTTACGGTCGCGGTCGGTGGCACCCAGTTTAACGAAGGCGCTAAATCGGGCAGCTTCTGGAGCACTTCACCACCCCTCGCGGTCACTGCGCTTTCCTATATTCCAGAGGATGTCTGGAATGAGAGCTGCACGGGCGCTCCATCTTCGCCTTGCGGCACGGACATTACCAAGGCGAACATTTTGGCTGGAGGAGGAGGCGTCAGCACACTCTTCAAGAAGCCGGTATGGCAAGCCTCAGTGGCAGGAATTCCCAGTGATGGCGCGCGGGATGTTCCTGACGTTTCGCTGACCGCCGCGGGTCACGATCCGTACTTGCTGTGCGTCCAGGGCTCCTGCGAACAAAACGAGATTGCATTGGTGTTCGGAACCTCGGCGTCTGCACCCTCGTTCGCGGGCATGATGGCGATGGTGAATCAGAAGACGAAGTCGCGGCAGGGGCAGGCAAATTACGTGCTGTATCGTCTCGCGGCGGCCGAAACCCTGTCGAAATGCAACGCTTCGAGCCAGACCGCGCTGCCCGCAACCACTTGCATATTCCACGACGTGACGATGGGTAATAACGCGGTACCGGGCGAAAAAGGATTTGGGATTTCAGGCGCAAAATACCAGAGCACCGTCGGGTACGATTTGGCGACGGGACTTGGTTCCGTAAATGCTGCGAATCTCGTGAACGAATGGGGCACGGCAAGATCAACCGCCTCCGACACTACGCTTACTCTGAATCCCGCCAGCGGCGCAGTTCATGGCTCGGTCGTTGACTTCACTATCAACGTGGCCGCCGCACCGCCAGCCACTGGCACCGCCACCGGTGACGTGGACTTGTCCTTGCCACCCGCGTCACAATTTAGCGGCGTTCAGTTCGCACCGTTCCCTTTCCTGACATTGACGGCCGGGTCCGCGTCATCGAGCACCAATCAGCTCCTGGGCGGAACTTACAATTTGATGGCCCACTACGAAGGCGATGGCACATTCGTGCCAAGTGACTCAGCGCTGGTTCCCGTGAGCATATCGCCCGAGCTGACCACGACCGCCATTTCTGCCAGCGACTCCCCCGCCGGCCCTTCAGTCTCAACATACATTTTCGGAAACCCCATTTATTTCACTACCTTGGTTTCCGGGAGTTCAGGCGTAGGAGCGCCCACTGGGCTGGTAAACTTCGTAGAGCCGTCCAGCGGTGCGATCGATACGAATGTATACGCCGGGCTGTCGCCTCAAACTTCAAGCGGAATTGCTTTGTCGGTCGGGTCGCATTCTATTCTGGCGTCCTATGTCGGAGATGCCAGCTTTCAAAGCAGCAAGTCCGGGACGATCACGTTGACCGTTCAGAAAGCCCAGCCTGTGGTGGTTATTACGCAACCGGGCCCCGTCCTGGTCGGAACACCTGCGAACCTCGACATCGTGGTCACTGGCACAGCATTGGGAGGGGGGCCGACCGGAACGGTAAGCCTGTTTAACGGAAGCACCCTTTTGAGCGGACCTATCAATGTCGGCGTAAATAGTCCGGGATCTAGTCAGGGTGTCGCTATCGTGCAGCTTCCGCTTGGACAAATCACGCTTACGGCGAAGTATTCAGGGGATACGAATTATCTGGCAGCTACATCTGCGCCAGCCACAATAAACGTAGTGAGAGCCTCCACCACGACTGTGACGTCCTCAAACTTGACGGTGCAACAGGGGACGAACGTCACGTTCACCGCGACGGTGGCACCGGCTCAATCAGGCGGCCCATCCCTTACCGGCAGCGTAACTTTCATTGCAAATGGCGGTCCTCTCAATGCGCCGATTCCCATTGCGAACGGCCAAGCGCAGATTTCAACAACCTCTTTTCCGGTGGGTTCAGACCAGATTGCAGCGAACTACTCCGGAGATAGCAACTATGGCCCATCGTCTGCCACGCTTATAGAAACAGTGAACCCGCCTCCGTCCCTGATGATCACCGCGGGCAGCAACATCAACATCGCCAGTCCCGGCCAATCCGGTAGCACAGGTCTGACGTTTACTGCGCAAAACGGCTTCACAGGGACGATCAGCCTGTCGCCTTCGGAATGCTCAGGGTTGCCTGCTGAAAGCACCTGTAGTTTCTCGGCCGGTTCCGTAACCCTCAGCTCGACGGTCACCGCTGCTTCAGCAAACGTAACGGTCGCAACCACTGCAGCGTCGAATGCTGCGCCTCTCGCCGCGAATCGACCCTGGGGAAACGGCACAGGCTGGGAAATGACGGTTGGAATTCTGATGCTCCTCCTTCTTTTGTCACTGAGCGGGACGTCGAAGCGTCAGCGGTGGAGCGCTGTATTCACTCTGTTGGCATTCGCCACAGTTTTGACCGCCGCGGGATGCGGCGGCGGAAGCAGCGGTACCTCGGGCGGCACTCACAATCCAGGCACGCCGCAGGGCAACTCTACTGTGACGCTAACGTTTA
>JANWJR010000157.1 GCA_025451835.1 Candidatus Acidiferrales bacterium
AGCCTGGAAAGGGTGGCGGAGTCGCTATTCGGATGGCGAGCGATATTTTCGCGGATGGCCGAATACGGATGGTGGGAAAGCCGGCCGAGAGTCTTAGCCGTGACTTTCGGGTGCTCGCTGATAAGGCGAAGCAGGTAATAGTCTTCCTTGGGCGCCTGGCGAGAAAGACTATCTAGCATTTCCGGCTTGACCTCCGCGCTGAGCACGGTGCCGATCTTTTCGTCCCAACCGGCATTGATATGATTGAGTTCCTGGGTACGCGCGTGAATAAGCTGCTCGATGACGCGGCGCTCCTGTTCGAGACGCGCGGCAGGAAGAGCGCTGCGCTCGACGGAATCGAGCACGCGCAGCAGATGCTGGCGTTCGCCGAAGACAATCTGCGATGTCCGGGGGGTTTTGCCCTTACCGGGAGTCCTTACCAAATCAGAACGTCTCATAATCTCTCCCCGGCGAATCTGGTAAGCCGCGCATGCTTGCTGCAGCGACTCCAGATGTGAAAGTAGGCGTTCTCATGCGGCAACAAACTGACATCCCCCACATGCGCGGCAGTCGCATTGAAATAACACGGGAAGGGAGTGGACCCAGGGCACGGAACAGTGCAGGTGTCGCTGTGAACTGTCTTCCTCAAGTGATCTCACGGGAACACGGGCGCCGCGTAGCATGAGTAACCCCGGAAAATTATCCTGTGTCCATGGTCGCAGAGTAAAGAATACTGGCAGCGTATGTTCCATAGCGTACAACAGATAGTCCTAGGACTACGTGCCTTTTGGTGCTCAACCGCCCCCAGCGGCGCGCCGAGCGGCCTGGCCGCTGGCCACCCACATAATCATTGCTCCTAGCCCTCCGGATCGAGCGTGAAGCGCAGGATTGCGAATGCGGCAATCACTGCTGTTTCGGTGCGGAGAATGCTTTCCCCGAGCGAGGCTTCCAAAAAACCGGCCGAGCGCGCGGCGGAAATTTCGGGGTCGGTCCAGCCGCCTTCGGGGCCGATGGCAATGGCAGCAGAGACTGTCTCGGAATTCACGGCAGCTTCAGGGGCTAAAGCGCCCTTCGTATAAGCTTCGATCATGTCGGAGCTAAAGGTCCGGCCGCCCGCAACGCTCTTCAAGACTTTGCGTATCGAGGGAGCGCTGGGCCGTTCAGACAAGAAAAGCTTCGTTGACTCGTGCGACTCGGCAAAGGCCTCTTGGGTGGTTGTGACTTCGTGCAAGACGGGCGGACGGAGGCGTCGCGATTGCTGCGCCGATTCGATCAGTACCTTTTGCCATCGCAGGCTTCGCTTTGCTGCCGCGGCAATTAGAGGTTTATCGCTGCGTGCCGCGGCGAGAGGAACGATTTCGTGCGCGCCAAGCTCGGTGGCCTTTTCGAGGCACCATTCGAAGCGGTCGAATTTCACGAGTGCAACCAGGAGATGCAGTTCAAGTGAAGGGGCGCGGCACGGAACCGGTTCGACGAGCGAAAATTCAACGCGATTGTCGCCGCGCTTCGACAGCACCGCGCGCTCGACCCGACCAAGCCAGACGCTTTGCCCATCGCTTAGCTCGTAGAGTTGACCGGGCTCGGCGCGGAGGACGCGCCCGAGATGCTCGGCGGTATCGCCACGGAGGACAGCAGTCGTGCTATCGAAGCGGTCAACAAAGAATCGGCGTCGCATCGGGGAATTGTACGCGATGAGGAAACATACGGGAAACGGCCGAAGCCGGCGCACTCGAAAGGCTGATGGGCGCCCTAGCCGAAGATGTCTTTTACCTTGTCGAAAAAGCTGGAGGAGCGCTCGGCGGGCTTATTTTCGACTTTCAGCGATTGGCCGAGCTGATCGAGAAGACGACGCTGATCGCGCGTGACCTTCGAGGGGATCACGACGCGAATATTCACGTAGAGATCGCCCCGGCCTCCATGCGGATTGGGGAGTCCCTTCCCTCTCTTGCGGAAAATTTCTCCCGATTGCGTGCCTTCAGGGATATCGAGATATTCTTCGGCTTGCAGCGTGGGGATTTTGATTTTTGCGCCGAGCGAGGCTTGCGTGATGCTGATGGGAATGGTGGCGTACAAGTCCGCGCCGCGGCGTTCGAAAAATGGATGTTCTTTCACTTCGAGAAAAATGTAGAGATCGCCAGGGCCACCGCCATTGGCGCCAGGCTCGCCGTGACCGGTCATGCGAAGCCGAGTCCCGGAATCCACACCGGCAGGCACACCGACTTCGAGCGTGCGCTCGCGCTCGATTCGGCCTTGCCCGCGGCACGTCACGCAAGCCTCTCGAATCACCTTGCCCGCGCCCTGGCAGGCGGGACAGGTCCGGCTGATCGAAAAAAATCCTTGCTGAAAGACCATCTGGCCGCGGCCACGGCAGGTGCCGCAAGTCGACATTCCCGTGCCGGGTTTCGCGCCGGTGCCATTGCAAGCTTCACAATTTTCGTGGCGCGCGACGTGAATCTTTGAAGTCACCCCAGCAGCAGCTTCTTCGAAGGTCAGCGAGAGATCGTAGCGAAGATCGGCGCCACGCTGGCCGCGCGAGCCCCGCCCGCGGCGTTGCCCCCCTCCGAAAGCACCGTCGAAGCCGAGAAGATCGCCGAGAATATCCTGAAATTCCTCGAAGATGGACGAGTTGAAGCCGGTGGCATCGAATCCCCGATTGCCGAGACCGGCATGGCCGAAACGATCGTAAATCGTGCGCTTCTGAGGATCGGAGAGAACGCTGTACGCTTCGCTGGCTTCGCGGAAATGGTGCTCCGCGTCTTGCTTGTCCGGATTGCGATCCGGGTGCCATTTCAACGCGGCTTTGCGATAGGCTGACTTTATTTGGTCGGCGGACGCTTCGCGCGCCACGCCGAGAACTTCGTAGTAATCGACCTGGGTGTTCGGTGCCATCATTGCCTTTCTACTATCGACTGGTATGAGCGCAGCAAAACCGGCGCGTAAGCTTTCGCAAACTCAGTTAATTCGATTGGTGGGCGGCGGATTTCGACCCAAGCTCGACCGCCACGCGAACCATAGCCGGACGCAATACGCGACCATGAAACACGTACCCCGGCTGCAATTCGTCGATCACGATTCCGCCGGCGTGCTCCGACGTCTCCACGCTTTCGATCGCGTGGTGAAAATTGGGATCAAATTCCTTGCCCACGGCCTCGATGCGCTGGAGCCCCTGCTTGGAAACAGCGTCCCACAACTGGCGGCGGATCAGCTCAAAACCTCTCCGATATTCCGGGGCGGGCGAATCGCTTTGCGACGCAAGCGCCCGGTCGAAAGCGTCGAGGATCGGGAGCAACTGCTCGACTAGCGCTTCCACGCCGCGATGGCGGTCTTGGTGGCGTTCTTTTTCGACGCGTTTACGGTAATTCTCGAAATCGGCCTGGCGGCGGACCAGGGTGTTCATCAATTCCTGTCGTTCGGCGAGCAGCCGCTGGACCTGATCGGCGGGCAACGTGTCGCTGACAAGTTCGGGCTCGGTCACTTCCCCTGCCGGAGAAGCAGCCGTGCCGCCAGTGGCTGCGCCAGGGTCGTCCGGATCCTGTTGATGACGTTTGTGGGCGCTCAAGAGAGTTTGCTCTCCTCTGGATTCTCGGAGAAAAATTGGGCCATGAAAGCGACGGCCGTAATCACGCGTTCATAGTGCATCCGCATGGGCGCGAGAATGCCGAGCGTTCCCTGGACCTGGTCGTTCGAAGTGTAGGACGCGGAGACGAGCGCCAGATGCTTTCCGGCGTTGGACATTTGCTCGAGACCCAGCTCGACGTGCACGGGTTCGGGAGCATCGATACAAGTACTGAGCAGCGCCACCAGCCGGTCCTTCTCCTCGATCGCGGAAAGCAATTCGCGCAATTGCTCCTGATTGGTGAACTCGGGAGACGATGCAAATCGCGCGGCACCCTCGACGTAGATTTTTCGTTCGCCGCCATCGCCAAGCGCGGCGGAATCGCAGAGCAGCAGCGCATCGCCCGCGAGACGTCCGTATTGCTCGCGATCGCGTTGGACCTGCGCGCGAAGATCAGCATGCATGGCCTCAAGGGTCCAGCCAGTGTAGTGCCGATTCAGATAATTCGCGATGCGGTCGAGGTCTTCCTGGCGAAACTGGCGCTCCAGGCGCAGAAGCTTATCGCGTGTTAGCCCGCCCGCGCTTATCAGGACGACAAGAATGCGATTGTCCGGCAGGAGCAAAAAGCGGATATGCTCGACGACGCTGCGCGCGAGGGGAGGCGAGATAAAAATCCCGAGGCCTCGCGACACGGCGGCAAGAACGTGGCTGGCGCGCTCCATCACGGCCTCGGGAGTTTGCGCGGCTTCGAGCTCGCGGCGAATCCACTGCCGGTCCTCCGGGCTAGCCGTCGCTTGAGCCGCGACTTGCTCAACGAAGAATCGATAAGCCGCGGCCGTAGGAACGCGGCCGGCGGAAGTGTGCGGCTGATAAAAATAACCTTCATCTTCGAGGTCTGCCATGACGTTGCGAACCGTGGCGGAGCTGAGCGGCTCGATATGGCGGCGCGCGATACTCCGCGACGACACGGGCTCTCCCGTCTCAATGTAGGCACGCACGGCGTCCGTGAGAATCTGCTGATGCCGTTTCTGCTGCAGAACGTTGGGACTCATGGCTTCGTCTGTACTCTCTCGCCCCGCACCGGACAATCTCCCAAGGGCGCACGCTTCACATCGCCCGATAAAATTTTAATCATGGTTGCAGGCTGCGTCAACTTGACCGCGACGCGCGTGCGCGTGAATGGTACGACCCTGCGGCAATCGTGCCGACCGAAACCGCCGCGAAAGCGCCACGTCTTACCTTGCGCAGGACGCCCGATATTTGCTGGTAAAGTGATAGCGCCCTTTACTCATCGTAGCCCTGCGGGCCATTCAACTTGGACACACGACAAGCTTACTCTTAAACTGTCACTGTGGCCCGCAAATACCCCACTGTGAACGAGATTTCCCGCCGCGAACTGTTGAGGCGGCTCGCCGGTTCGATGGCATGCGTTCCGCTGGCTCGATGGGACGCCCTCTATGCTCCGTTATTGCCGGGCGTCCAGTCGAGCCAAGCCCTCAATCTTCCCCCGCCGTCACGCTTGACGCACAGCGACGACCAATTTCTCGAGACCTTAGAAAAGGCTAATTTTCGCTATTTTTGGGAGCAGACGAATCCGAAAACGGGCTTGACGAAGGACCGCTTCAACGTTCGTACACCGACTCCGGACCTGGTGGGGAGCATCGCTGCGACGGGATTCGGCCTGACGGCGCTGTGCATCGGCGTTAAGCGCCGCTTCGTTTCGCGG
>JANWJR010000158.1 GCA_025451835.1 Candidatus Acidiferrales bacterium
TAAAATTTATTTTCGCGGAAGACAAACTTTCCGTGCAGGTCCATCCCGACGACGAATACGCATCCCGTCACGAAGCTGCCGCCGGCGGACGCGGTAAGACTGAAATGTGGTACGTGGTCGATGCGCGACCTGGCGCCGAGGTGCTGGTTGGCCTGAAACCCGAAGTCACTGCCGAGTCTTTTCGTCACGCAATCGCCGAAGGCTCGGCGGACACATGCCTGGAACGCGTCGCGTTGGCCGCGGGAGATGCCGTCTTCGTGCCGTCGGGCACGGCGCATACCATCTGCGGCGGGCTAGTGCTGTGCGAGATCCAGCAGCATTCGGACATCACTTATCGCGTGCACGATTACAACCGGCGCGACGCGCAAGGGCGCGTACGCGATCTTCATATCGAGCAGGCGCTGGACGTGATGCGATTCGGCAAACAGCAGGGAGGAAAAATTGTCCCGCTTCGAACCGAGCGCGGCACCGTAACGGAAACGTATTTTGCGTCGTGCCGTTATTTTTCGACCGAGAAGTGGGAGTTTACAGAGCCTGCCGATGGAATCACGTCAGGCGAGCATTTCGAGGTGCTGATTTTTCTCGAAGGCAAGGGCGAAATCCGCTGGAACGGCGAGCGCATCGCCTTCGGCCCTGCACAGGTATGGATGATTCCGGCTGCGCTGGGCGCGTATCAGCTCTCGCCGGAAAAACGCACTTCGCTTTTGCGGACCTACGTTCCGAATGACCCAGAAGAATTTCCGCGCCGCATGGCAGAACGAAATATCGCGAAAGAGGCTTGGTCGAAGTTGGTGCATCCGTGAAGAGACCGGCGAAAGCAAACGTCGAAGGCAAATCGCTGCCCGCGTGCGCCGTTCTTCTCGCCGGCGGGCGCGGAACACGATTCTGGCCGCGCAGCCGAATGCGCACGCCGAAACAGCTTCTCAATATCACGGGCGGCAAAACCATGCTGCGCGATACGGTAGAGCGGCTCGGTCCCCTCTTTTCACGCCACAATCTGTGGGCGGTTACGAATGTGGAGCAAGCCGCCGCGGTGCACCGCGAAATGGCCGGCGTGGCATCCTCCCAAATTCTCGCGGAACCCGCCGGCCGCAATACAGCCGCTGCCATTGGTCTCGCCGCCATTCATATCGCGCACGTCCATGACGACGCGCTGATGACCGTGCTCCCGTCGGATAGCTATATCGCGGATGCGGTGCGATATCGCCGCCTGGTGCGGGCTGCTCTGGAATTGGCTCGCACGCCTGGGAATCTCGTGGTGCTGGGCATACCGCCCACGCGGCCTGAAACGGGATATGGTTACATCGAGCGCAGCACGAACGTTACATCGCGTCCTCTCGGCATTGCCGCTTGTGCCGTGCGGCGATTCACGGAAAAGCCTGCGCTGCCGCTAGCGAAGCGATATGTTGCATCCGGCAAATTTCTCTGGAACGCCGGCATGTTCTTCTGGCGCGCGTCAACGTTTCTCGACAATTTGCGGCAGTTTCTTCCCGAGACCCACGAAGCGTTGCTTGAGTTGAGCCGCACAATCGGCACGTCTCGATATAGTGCCGCCTTGCAGCGAATTTATCCCAAGCTCAAAAATATTTCCGTTGATTACGCTGTGATGGAGCCTGCCAGTCGCCTCCTCGGAGCGAAGCGCGTTTTCGTGATTCCAGCGAAAGTTGGCTGGAGCGATATCGGTTCGTGGGCCGCCGTATACGAATTGCTGGCGGCAAAGACCGGCGCAAATGTTTCCGCCGGCCCGTCGTTCGCGCTTGACGCGTCGGGAAATTATTTCTGGAGTCCGAAGAAGCTCGTCGCTGCCGTCGGCATCCGCGATCTGATCGTCGTCGAAACAGACGACGCATTATTGATTTGCCATGGTAATCGCGCTCAGGATGTCGGACAAATCGTGAAGTGGCTCGAGGCGCAGAAACACAAGGCCCTTCTGTAGCCTTTTCGCCCCACAGAGTCACCTTTCCGGCTACCACTCCATCGCTTATACTGCTGCATCGTGACGACGATTAAATTTGGGACCGACGGCTGGCGCGGCTTTATCGCCGAGGATTTCACGTACGAGAATGTTCGTATAGTTGTCCACGCGATCGCGCGCTATGTGGTT
Source organism: Candidatus Acidiferrales bacterium (assembly GCA_025451835.1). Lineage (GTDB taxonomy): Bacteria > Acidobacteriota > Terriglobia > Acidiferrales > UBA7541 > Palsa-295. Next base: position 2,105 of record JANWJR010000158.1, read on the forward strand.
CGGGCGGAAACCCCTGCGAACGGCGTCCTCGTTGGCTACGACACACGGTTCGGCTCGGAACGATTTGCGCGAGTGGCAGCCGACGTTGTGGCGGCCACGGGCACGCCGGTGTGGCTAGCAACGGACGCATGCCCCACTCCGGCGGTCTCACTGCTTGTGAAACTGCGCTGCGCCGCGGCGGGAATCCAAATTTCCGCGAGCCATAATCCATATTGCTGGAACGGAATCAAGCTCAAAGCAAGTTACGGCAGTTCGGCTTCGCCTGCCATCGTCGCGGAAGTAGAATCCGAACTTGCGACGGTCCTGCGCGATGGAGTGACGGTTCTCCCCCCGCGCAGCGATCTGATCCATTCGCTCGACGTTCGCACGCCGTATCTCAAGACGCTCGCTACGCTCGTCGATTGGGACCGGCTTCGTGCCGCGAACCTTCGTTTCGTGGTCGATCCGATGCATGGCGCGGGACGCGGCTTGCTGCGCGATCTATTTCACCGCAACGGGATCGCCTGCGATGAAATCCGCGGCACTCGCGACCCTCTTTTCGGCGGCGTGAACCCGGAGCCGATCGAGCCGCACATCGAGGCGCTGCGCCGGGCGGTCGTCGATGGCAAGTACGACGCGGGCTTTGCGCTCGATGGCGACGCCGACCGCATCGGGGCGATCGATCGCGACGGCACGTTCGTTACGCCACACCAGATTTTCTCGATCCTGCTGTGGCATCTGGCAGGCACGCGCTGCTTGGCGGGCGATGTCGCGAAGACTTTTTCAACCACGAAGATGATCGACAAGATCGCCGCGAAATTCGGGCGCAAAGTCTGGGAGACGCCCATCGGTTTCAAATACATCTGCGAGCGCATGCTCGAGAGCGATATTCTGCTCGGTGGCGAGGAAAGCGGCGGCGTTGGCGCGAAAATGTATCTCCCGGAGCGCGACGCCACCGCGAACGCGCTCCTGCTCGCCGAAGTGATGGCGTGGCACGGAAAGCGGCTGGGCGAACTGGTTGCCATGCTGCAACAAGAATTTGGCCAACATAATTACGGACGCACCGATCTGGTTCTCGGTGACGGACAGAAAAAGAAAGCCATCGAATATTTTTCCAGCGAGAAATTGAAGCGCTTGCTCGATTGGCCCATTTCGCGCCGCGAAGACACCGACGGAATCAAACTCTATCTCGGCGAAATCGGGTGGCTATTGGTGCGGGCGTCGGGGACGGAACCCATGCTGCGAATTTATTCGGAGACATCCCGGCCGGAAACAACGCGGCGCATACTCGATGAGGTCTCGGCACTCGTCAGAAAGCTTTGATCGTCACAATCTCGATGCCGGATCGCGTTTGAGCGCATCCGATTGAGCGGAGGAACCCATGGAAGCAATCAATCTGCGAAAGAAGCTTGCGCAGGTGAACGAATACTGGAGTCCGCGCATCGTCGGCGAACTGAACGATTCCTACGTTAAGGTAGTGAAATTGAAGGGCGAATTCATCTGGCACCATCACGAGCATGAAGACGAGCTTTTTCTCGTGGTTGCAGGGCGCCTCAAGATGCGCTTCCGCGACGGGGAAATCGCCGTCGAACCGGGCGAATTCGTGATTGTACCGAAAGGCGTCGAGCATCTTCCTGTCGCCGAGGAAGAAGTCCAAATTGTATTGTTCGAGCCCAAGACCACGCTCAATACCGGCAACGTGCAAAACGAGCGTACCGTGGCACAATTGGAACGCATCTAGTTCACCAGCCCGGCATTCGGGCGAGAAAGTCAAAAAAATGAAGCGGCGGCTTTACACGCTCGATGTGTTCACCTCGAAAAAATTTGCCGGCAATCCGCTGGCGGTGATAACCGACGGCGACGGGCTTTCTCCGGCGGCCATGCAATCGATTGCGCGCGAGATGAATCTCTCCGAGACGGTTTTCGTGCAGCGGCCCACGAACAATCGGGCGCTGGCTCGTTTGCGGATTTTCACGACGACCGCGGAATTGCCGCTCGCGGGACACCCGGTCATCGGCACATGGTTTCTTCTCGCCGAACTCGGCGTTGTGCCGGCATCAGAAGGCAGCGTCCATATCCTGCAGCAGACCGGCGCCGGGATCCTGCCCGTGGAGTTTACTTTTCACGATGGGAGGCCGCAGCTTGTGACGATGACGCAGAAACCGGCCAAGTTCGTGGCGGCGCGCCTGAATCGCGCGGCGCTTGCCGCGGCGCTTGGACTGAAACCCGCGGACTTCGATTCGATTCTTCCGCTGGAATTCGTTTCCACGGGAATTCCGAATCTCATGCTGCCGCTACGCAGCCGCAGCGCCCTGGCCAAAATCCAAGTAAATACGCGTGCGCTCGCGCAAGTGCTCGGGCGCGGGGGAACTATGGCTTATTGCTTCACGCCAGGTCCTCACGGGAAAGTTTTTGCCCGCGGAATGCTGCCCTGGGGAATCGTCGAAGATCCCGCCACCGGTTCAGCGGCAGGTTCGCTGGGCACGTATCTTGTGCGGCACGAACGCCTGCGCGCCCAGGAAACTCTCACGATTATGCAGGGGGTTGAAATGAAGCGGCCAAGCGAGATTCGCGTGGAAGTGACCGAAGAACGCGGCCGGCTGGTACCGAAGGTCAGCGGCTCGGCTGTCCGAATTTTCGAAGGCCACATCGAAGCATGAAGCAAAGAAGGGGTTTCAAGTCTCCGGTCCGAGAGATTTGAGCGCGGCATCGAGGATGCCGTTGAGGAATGCCGGAGCTTCCGCCGAGGAAAATTTCTTGGCCAGCTCGAGCGCTTCGTCCATCACAACCCTGGCCGGAGCGGTTCCGAAGCGAAGCTCGTAAATCGCCAGGCGCAGGATGTTGCGATCCACCGCGGCGAGACGATCGAGCCGCCAATTTTCCGAAAGCTTTTCGACCAGCTTATCGCTTTTGTCCGCTTCCGCGACCGCGCCTTGAAACAACTGGCTGGCGAATTTCCGGGTGGAATCCGCCGCCCGCGCCGCTTTCCAGAAATTCCGTTCAATGCTGCCCGGCTTAGCCCGCGCCATGTCCCACTCGAAAAGCATCTGCAGCGCAAACTCGCGAGATTTCCGGCGGAGCGTCATGCTATCGGCGCCGCATGCGACGGGATTGGCCGCTAGGTTTCTTCGGAGAATATCTGCGGGAAAATTGGGCCATTTCGATGGCACCGAGCCCCGCCTCGAATCCCTTGTTGCCGCTTTTCAGGCCCGCGCGGTCGACGGCCTGTTCGAGGGTATCGCAAGTAAGCACGCAAAATGCGATGGGCACACCGGTGTCGAGCTGTGCAATCTGGATTCCGCGCGCGGTCTCCGAGGCGACATGGTCGTAATGCGAAGTCTCACCGCGCAAAATGCACCCGATGCAGATCAGCGAATCGAAGCGGCCAGTGGCTCCCAGTTTTTTCGCCGCGATCGGCAATTCGAACGATCCCGGCACGCGTACGATTTCGATTTGCTTCTCATTTGCGCCAGAGCGTTCGAGCGCGTCCAGAGCGCCCGCCAGAAGGCGGTCCGTGATGAAACTATTGAATTGGCTGACGACGATCCCGAAGTTCAGGCCCGCTGCATTCAGCGGACCGCGGAAACTCGAGGGCTTGAGCTTTTCCGCCATGAATCAACGCCCCTGAAACTTCGCCGGCCGCTTTTCGAGAAACGCGCGGGTGCCTTCGCGCATATCTTCGGTGGCGCAACAGAGGCCGAACAGCGTAGCTTCGAGGAACAAACCCTCTTCTTGCGGCATTTCCATGCCGTGCTCGATTGCTTCCATCGCGTACTTCACCGCCAAGGGCGCGTTAGCGATAATTTTCTTCGCGATCTGTTCCGCGGCCAGCAGTAACTCCGGCAGTTCCGTCACGCGATTCACCAGGCCGATTCGGAGAGCCTCGTCGGCACCTATCATTTCACCCGTGAGAATCAATTCGTGCGCCACACCCTTGCCACAGAGCCGCGCCAGACGCTGGGACCCGCCATAACCGGGGAGGATGCCGAGTTTCACTTCCGGCTGACCAATTTTTGCGTTGCGGCTGGCGATGCGCATCGTACAGGCCAGGGCGAGCTCGCAGCCGCCGCCGAGCGCGAAGCCGTTAATCGCGGCAATCGACGGCTTTCCGAGCGTCTCCAGACGATGGATGATCCCCTGTCCAAAAAGCGAGAAGTCCTTGCCGTCCACGGGCGTACGCTGCGCGAGTTCGTTGATGTCCGCGCCGGCAACAAACGCCTTTTCTCCAGAACCCGTGAGCACCAGCACGCGGGCCGAAGCATCGCGGCGGACTGCGTTCAGAGCGTCGCCCAATTCCTCAATGGTCTTGCGATTGAGCGCATTCAGCACATTGGGACGGTTGAATGTGATCCGCGCAATCTGATCCTTCACTTCGAACAGCAGATTCTCATATCCCATCGGTGATCATCTCTTTTCCGTCTTCCTGTTGTTTTTCCTGTCGTTGACGAGCTCACACGTCGCGCGTCGTTCTTACGACAGCGATTCCACGATCATGGCAATCCCTTGTCCGCCGCCGATGCAGGCGCTCGCCACGCCGTAACGCGCGTTCCGGCGGCGCAATTCGAGCAGCAGCGTCAGAACCAAGCGCGTTCCGGTGGCCGCGAGCGGATGTCCCAGCGCAATAGCGCCGCCGTTCACATTAGTCTTCTCGCGATTGAGTCCCAACACTTTTTCCACCGCGAGATACTGCGCGGCAAAGGCCTCGTTTACCTCGACAAGATCCATTTGCTCGAGTGCCAGGCCGGTTTGCGCAAGCGCCTTCTGAATCGCCGGAACCGGCCCGATTCCCATGATGCGCGGAGGTACTCCTGCCGTCGCCCACGAAACAATTCGTCCCAACGGCTTCCAACCTCGCGCCTTCGCCGTTTTTGCATGCGTAACCACGACGGCGGCGGCTCCATCCACGATCCCGCTAGCGTTTCCCGCAGTAACGATGCCATCCTTGCGAAAAGCGGGAGGCAGGGACTCGAGTGTCTCCATCGTCGTGTCCGGCCGGCGATGGTCGTCTTCGCTCACCACGTCCGTCTTCTTGCCCTTCTTCACTTCCACGGGAACAATCTCTTCCTGCATCTTGCCGGCGCGAAAGGCCGCTTCCGCGGCTTGCTGGCTTCGCAGCGCATATTCATCGGAGGCACGTCGCGTAATACCTTGCTCGGCCGCAAGATTCTCGGCCGTCTCGGACATGCTGAATCCACAGTACGTGTCGTAGAGCCCCGACATCAGCGAGTCTTCCAGTTTCCCTTCGCCCAGCCGGAATCCGGTTCGCGCCCCGCGAACTACGTGCGGGCACTGCGACATATTCTCCATGCCACCTGCCAGAACCAGCTTGGCCTCGCCCAGAAGAATTCGCTGCGCAGCCTGGCTGATCGATTCCATTCCAGACCCGCACAATCGATTCACGGTTACGGCCGGAGTTTCAACGGGCAAGGCCGCCTTCAATCCGACGTGGCGTGCTCCGTAAAGGGCGTCTGCGCTCGTCTGCATCACGTTGCCGAAGACCACATGATCGAATTCGGCGGGATCGGTTCCGGCGCGGCGAATCGCCTCGCGGCTTGCGGCGGCGCCGAGATCGAGCGCGCTCGTTCGATCGAACGCGCCGGTATAGCGCGTCATGGGGGTGCGCGCCCCATGGACGATCACAACATCGGTTGGAAACATGATTTCCTTTTCACGATTCTAAATTATTAAGGTGTGGCGAGCGCGAGGAGAGTATTGCCGCCGCTTTGCCGCGCCTCCTCGAGTCCTGCTTCGGCGCGATTGATCCATTCGGTCACGCGATCTTCGGGTTCGTCTCCCGGCCGTCCTGTAGATTGAGCCACGATGGCGCTGATCGTCAAATCCTGCCCGCCCCACGACGGCCGCACGGTCGCCGCCACAGCTCGAAGCTTCTCCGCGATGGAACGGGCGTTTTCGAGCGACGTGCCCGGCATGATGAACGCGAGCGATGACGCGGTATATTTCACGGCGATGTCTGTCTGTCGAACTCCCGCCGAAAGAGCGCGCGCCAGTTGCTCGATGTAATCCTCGACCGGTGCGTCTCCGTGAGCCCGGAGAACCTCGCCGCCGCGATCAATGCTCAAGATGATCAGCGAAAGAGGGGAATTTTGCACGCGCGAGCGATTGGA
>JANWJR010000159.1 GCA_025451835.1 Candidatus Acidiferrales bacterium
CAGATTAAGCGCACTCAACTCGCGATGAAATACGATGCGAACTATCCACTGGTCAAGGAGGCGGATCAGGAAATTGCGGAAACGCAGGAGGCCATTAACCAGGCGAAGACTTCGCAGTATCAGAACCAGACAACGGATCGCGATCCGACCTACGAGTACTTGCGGGAAGATATTGCCAAGACCCAGGCCGACCTCGCTTCGCAAAAGGCGACCGCGGCCGCGCTTCAAAGCAGTCTCCAGGGCCTGAAGACGCAAATGGTGGACCTGGACCGCAAAGCAGTGAAACAGTCCGACCTCCTCCGCGAAACAAAGGCCGATGAGGCCAACTATCTGCTGTATCTATCGAAGCGCGAGCAGGAACGCACATCCGACGCACTGGACCAGGATCGGATTGCAAACGTGGCGATCTCCGAGCCGCCAACGATGCCCGTACTGCCCGCGTACAGCGCGCCCTTGATTCTGCTGATCGGATTTCTGCTCGCAGTTTGTGGGAGCATCGGGGCGGCATTTATTGCCGAGTATCTCGATCCCTCTTTCCGCACCCCGACGGAAGTAAATGAAGTGCTGAATGTTCCGGTGCTTGCTTCGGTCCCGAGACAGGCGGCGTAGGCGAGAAGGAATGATTCTCGATTATTACAGTTTGGACGAGCAACCCTTCGGCGTCACGCCGGACCCGCGCTATTTGTATCTGAGTCCGACGCACCGGGAAGCGCTGGCTTCTCTGCTCTATGGCATCACGGCCGGCCGGGGCTTTGTCGGCCTGATTGCGAAGCCAGGAATGGGGAAGACCACTCTCCTTTTCCAGATTTTGAAGACGCTCCAAGGCTCCGCCCGCACCGTGTTTCTGTTTCAAACGCTCTGCAGCCCGCACGATTTTTTGCGCAGCTTGCTGGCAGACCTTGGCGTCGAAGACCAGGGTGGAGATCTGGTTCAGATGCATTCCAAGCTGAACGAGGTCCTGGTCCGCGAATCAAAATCCGGCAAGCGTCTTGTGGTTGTGATTGATGAAGCCCAAAACCTGACGGATTCCGTTCTCGAAGTTATCCGGATGCTTTCGAATTTTGAAACACCGCGAGAAAAGCTGATGCAGATCGTGCTCGCGGGGCAGCCCCAACTGGCGAGCCGGCTTGCGTCTCCAACCCTCATGCAGCTCCGCCAGCGCATATCGATTTTTGGCCGCTTGACGCCGCTCACGGCGGAAGAAACGGCCTTTTATATCGATCACCGCCTCGGCGTGGCCGGGTACGTTTCCGAAACGCCGGTCTTCACCAGTCGTGCCATCGCGCTAATTGCCAGCCGTAGTGACGGCATCCCTCGGAACATCAACAACATTTGTTTTAATGCGCTATCTCTCGGGTGCGTGCAAAAGCAGCGGACGATCGACAAGGACGTGATCGAGGAGGTTCTGAGAGATTTGGACTTGGGCGAATTGGATAACGAACCTCCTCTCGTCTCAAAACCGCCGGCGCGAGTCGCGAGTGAAAATACCCCCCTCCAGCCATACCGGCCGGCGCGGCGAGGCTTGCGCCTAACCGATTGGATACCGGGATTGGCCATAGCCGTCGCTGCGGCGCTGGCATTGGCTTGGGCGGCAACGACTCCGAAGAAAGACATGCCTAAAGACGTGAGTCCGCAAGCTGCAATCGCAACCCAGCCGAATGTAACGGTTTCGTCAAAACCAATGAGGACTCTTCCCAGGAGCGCAGCGCAGAACTCGAATCCCGGCTCCGCGACCGCGGTTCCTGCGGCGGCGTCCTTGAAGAACGCATACGATGCGATCTCTCGCTCGGATGCACCTCCATCGCAGCTACCCGCGGAGAATTCGGACCGTTCACGTTCGATTCTGGTGAGCCCGAACCAGACCCTTTCTCGGATCAGCCGCGAAAATTTCGGAACGTACAACCACGCGATTGTCGAAAAAATTCGTGAACTCAATCCCGGAATGACTGACCCAGATCTCATTCTTTCCGGTCAGAAACTTCGTCTTCCTTCGGCCATAGAATTTCCAGCAACCACCGATTCCACGGCCGGGCAAGCTCCCAATGCCCAGACTGCGCACGCGGAGAAACCATGAGCAAGAACTTTGAACTGATGCAACAGGCAGGAGTTGAGACCCCGATCGCTCCGGCCCCGAACGTGAAAACTCCCTTCCCCGTGAGGAACGGCCATCGGAACGGCAACGTCCGTTCCAGCGGCGAGCCGCTGGATATAGACAAGCTCGCGAGGGAAGAGTCTCTCAAGCTCGTTCAGCGCGTATTCCTTCTGCAGGCAGGCGAGCCACCGCGCGCCGTGGTCTTTGCCGGCATCGATCACGGAAACGGCTGCAGCCGGACGTGCGCGCGCGTGGCGGAAACTCTCGCTCGAAACATTCAGGGAACGGTCTGTCTGGTGGATGCAAACCTTCGGACGCCCGGGCTGCCCGAATACTTCGGCGTTACGAACCATCACGGTCTGACGGACGCTCTGCTGCAGGAAGAGCCAATTCGTAATTTTGTCACGCAACTGCGTCCGGACAACCTCTGGCTGCTGTCGTGCGGCTCCCTGGCGTCTGATTCCGCGAATCTGCTGAATTCAGACCGGCTGAAAACGCGTTTTGCGGAGCTGCGGGGGGAGTTCGATTACGTTTTAATCGACGCTCCGCCGCTCGGTAAGTACAACGATGCGATGGCGCTCGGAAGGATCGCGGATGGCCTGATTTTCGTTCTGGAAGCGAATGCAACTCGTCGCGAAGCCGCGATTCAGGTCACCGAAAACTTGCGGGCCAGCCATGTCAACGTGCTGGGTGCGGTTTTGAATAAACGCACGTTCCCGATTCCAGAGTCGTTGTATCACAGGCTCTGAGGCGGACTTGACGGACGATTGGAAGCTCGCTGCGAAATTTCCGCTACGGGCATCGAGAAGCCAGGCACAGTCAGGAGCGGAGATCGCTCCGGGTTATTGAGAATGGAACGGTGGGGAATGAAGCTTCCAAAACAAACGGGTCACGCAGCGCTGTGACTCACATTGGCGGAGCCGTGTCGAGCGTTTATCAACCAGAACCATTGGACTTGGCTTTAGCCCACCCGCGGTCAGCGGACCCGACTGGATCGTGGTTCGCGATCCAGGTGCGATCCCGGCACGAGAAAAAAGTTGCAACGGAGTTACGGGGAAGGGAGGTTCAGGCTTTCGTGCCCCTGTTTTCCTCGTACCACCAATGGACTGACCGGCGGCGTTTGGTTCACATGCCAGTCTTTCCCGGATACGTTTTTGTCCGCATCACCGTCACGCCCGCAATGCGGAGCGCGGTGCTTCGCACGCCGGGAGTTTGCTGCTTTGTGGGAGTTCGGGGCGTCGGGGTCTCCATTCCTGATGCCCAAATCGAATCCATACAAACGATCCTCGAGCGCGGCATTCCGTTCGATAGCCATCCGTTCCTGAGTATCGGGCAGAAGGTCCGCATTCGAGGAGGAAGCCTCGATGGCCTGGAAGGAGTTCTCGAAGCGAAAAATGGCGATCAAAGCCTGGTCGTATCGGTGGAGCTCATTCAGAGGTCTCTGGCAGTTCGAGTTGCAGGCTATCGCGTGGAAGCAGCGTAGCAAGCGCCTTACCGCTCGTCGTGTTTGGGCCGCCCCAGCCCATCTCGGCATCCGGGCCGATGTGCGAATGTGTCGTCCAGGCTCGTTGATGCATTGAGAAGCAGTTCATTGTCGGTGAATTCACGAGTCAGGCACACATGAAAGCGTTAAGTTCAAATCTCCAATTGGAAGGTATCGCGTGAATCAGGCCAGACGCCGGTTTCTAGTGGGCGCTTACAAATTGGTCGACATGGCACTGGTTCTACTGTCTCTGGGTCTGGCGACCGTTCTTGTTGTCACCCGGCGCACGACCATGTCGCTGGATCAGTTTCTGGCGAGCAGAGTGAAGGTCGAAAACGTTGTTATCTTCGCCGGATTCCTGCTTGTCTGTTTTTTTATTTTCTCGCTTTGCGGCCTTTACGAATCGAAGCGGCTTTCCTCGTGGCGATCGGTCATTGCTGACTCGATGAAAGCAACCACTCTCGCGAGTGTCTGCTTGATGCTGGTGGCCGCCCTGTTTGCCAAGGGCTTGGTGGGCACTACCTTCTTGCTTCTTTTCTGGGCGTCGAGTTCGGCCTTGGTCGTCGTGGTACGTCTTGGAATGAGGCGCGTGCTGGGAATGATCAGGTTGCACGGGCGAAATCTGCGCCACATCCTCATCCTGGGAACGAACACGCGCGCCATCGAATTCGCGCGAAGGATCGAATCGAAACCGGAGCTGGGGTATCGCGTGGTTGGCTTCGTGGACGATCAATGGCAGGGAAACCAGGAATTTCGCGGAGCGGGCTACGGAGTCTGCTGTAATTTCGCGACGCTTGCCGATTTCCTGCGCCGCAACGTGGTTGACGAAGTCGCGAGCTTCTTGCCGTTGCGGTCGTTCTACGAGCACGCTTCGCAAGTCGCGGCGCTTTGCGAGACGCACGGCATTATCATGCGGCTCGATTCGGACCTTTTCAATTTGAAGATCGCGCGTTCTCGCGCCGAGGATTTCGACGGAGACCCGCAGATTGCGGCCTATGGAATCGCCCTGGAAAGCGTGCCTGCTTTGATGAAGCGGGCGCTCGACGTCGTCGTTTCATCCGTCTCGCTCGTTTTGCTTTCTCCCATGTTTGTCGTGGTGGCCTTGGTCATTAGGCTGACCTCGAAAGGCCCGGTGTTTTTCGAACAGGAGCGTGTGGGTCTCAACAAGAGACGGTTTTCGATTTGCAAATTCCGCACCATGGTGCCAGACGCGGAGAAGCTTCTAGTCGAGCTCGAACATCTAAACGAGGCCACGGGTCCCGTTTTCAAGATCAAGAACGACCCGCGGCTCACGCCGGTGGGAAGATTTCTGAGGCAGACCAGCCTCGACGAGTTCCCTCAACTGTGGAACGTCCTGAAGGGCGACATGAGCCTGGTGGGCCCTCGTCCTCTGCCGGTGCGCGATTACGAAGGGTTCAGCGAGGATTGGCAGCGTCGGCGTTTTAGCGTGCGGCCTGGCATTACCTGCCTATGGCAGGTCAACGGCAGAAGCTCCATTCCGTTCGAAAAATGGATGGAGTTGGACATGCAATACCTCGATGAATGGTCTTTCTGGTTGGACCTGAAAATTATGGCAAGGACGATCCCGGCCGTCCTGAAGCGTTCTGGCGCCGCTTAATGCATCTTCAGTCTTGCGCTCACTTCGTGAGGCCGCTCGCCTAATGCCGGAGAAAAGCAGTATCAGCGCCGTCGGAGCTTATCCGATCGCGCAAGAGCCGGCCGGCAAGAACGCCGAAAGCTTCCTACGCGCCCTGTTTCGCTTGCTGGACGAGCACGACGTCCGTTACTGCGTATTGCATTCCTGGGAATCCCTTCCGGAACGACTGAGCAGCGATCTCGACTTGGCCGTCAGGCGCGATGATGCACAAAAGCTGGTCACCGTGTTCCAGGAGCTCCACGGTCTCGGCTACATTGCCACACAATGCATCAACTATCTGACGCACGGTTTTGGGCTTGCATTTTGTTGGTTCGATGCGTCCACGCCCGAGACGGCCCTGGTTGATGTGATCTTCGAGCATCGCCGCGGCGGACTGATACTTGCGACGGGCGAGGAGATCGTTGCGGACCGAAAGCGGCACAGCTGCTTTTGGATAAGCGCGCCCGGAACGGAATTTGGATATCTTCTGGCCAAAAAAATGTGGAAGCGCCGCGCCTCCCCTAAGCAAGCCGTCAGGCTGAAATATCTGGTCGGGAAAATTGGCCAAGATGAGGCTGAAAGAATTGCGTGCCGCTTCTTGCGCCCGGCCGCAGCCGCTCGAATTGTCGAAGCATGTGTGGACGGAACGATCCATACGGAGCTGCAAACCGGCCCACGAGAATTGAGGCGAAGCGCACTCGTTCGCTTTCCCCTGCGCGCGATCCGACAACTGGCTGAGGAATCCCGGCGATTTGTAGCGCGATCGATGCATCCGGCTGGCATTTTTATCGCTGTCTTGGGACCGGACGGCGCGGGTAAGAGCTCGGTTGTCGACAGCCTTACTGCGGAATTTATTTGTCCGTATCGTCGGCGATATGTTTACCACTGGCGTCCCCAGGTTATTGCAGGCCGGAAAAGCAGCGGTCCCATTACGGAGCCGCACGCTCGTCCTTTGCGCGGCTGGTTTTCCTCAATGGCTCTGCTGGTGGTCTTCTTCGTCGACTATTGGTCTGGATACGTTTTCGCCATCCGCCCAAAGCTAACCCGCGGCTGCGCCGTGGTCTTCGACCGGTATTTCCACGACCTTCTGGTGGACCCGCGAAGATACCGATATGGCGGACCTTCCTGGTTTGCCGCGCTTCTCGCTCGCCTGGTGCCTGAGCCCGACCTCGTCCTTCAGGCGAGAGCTGACCCGGCAACAATTTTTTCGAGGAAAGGAGAGCTTCCCGCCGCTGAAATCGAGCGCCAACTGAAAAAATATGAGCAGCTTCGATTCCGGCATTCCGTCCAAGTGTCCGTCTCCACCGATTGTGCGCTTGATCGAACGTTCCGCGCCGTTGCCATCCCAGTGATCCAGCTCATGAACGCACGGTTCAATCAGCGAACTTGGAGCTGGACGAAGTTGGAAAAGGTAGTCGTTGAGCGCTGAATCCATCAAGATGCCGTCGATCGCCCGGTCTGCGCCCTCCGTTGAACCGGTACATCTGGCCCTTCGGGCCTTCCTTGGCATTTCGCGGGAGTGCGTGCTGCCGCGCGCGGAAGATGCGCTGAGTCGCAACTCACACCCCGACGTGGTCGTGTCTTTGAGCCCCTCCGGACAGCTTTCAAAGCAACTGCGGCACGCGGGCTATAGTCACGAGCTTCGCTTTGCAGTGCTGCCTTCCCGTGCACACGTGCGATGGATGTTGCCGCAGATGGGCAACGTCGCTTCGACGGTCGGACTTGAGATGTACACCCCGTTTTCGGTCGCCGGCCGCGTAATGAAGATGCTATTAAAGATCCAATCTGCCGGACGGAAAGGATGGGGATGCCCCGGCGTTTTGATCGCTTCGCGAAAGCAAACGGCCCTTGAGATTCTTGCGTGCCAGGTCACCGGCCACAAGGAAATCTTGTTTTCGTTGTTGCTCGGTACTCCGACCGCGTTCCAGAAGCTTACGGTCCAGGTGATGGCTCGCGATGGGAGGATTCTCGCGTATGCCAAGCTGCCGCTAACGCAGGCTGCGGAGAAACGGATCAAGCACGAAGCAGGAATTTTGGAAACCCTGTCGAACGATCCCAAGCTGCGGTCCCGCGTTCCGCGGCTTCTTTATTCCGGTATGTTGAACGAAAACTACATCTTGATGCAGTCGCCGCTGCCTGGCGTCGCCGGTCCCACTCGGTTTAGCGGCATGCACCAGGAGTTTTTGAGCTTGCTGCACGCTGTTCAACCTTCCATTCAGTCCGGATCCGAGCTGGTTGGAGATGTAGGTCGTCGCTGGGATGAAGTGGCCGTTGATGCGACGTCCAGATTACGAGACCTGGCCAAGGAAGCCTTGCGCGAGGCAGCACGCGACCGGCAAACGGCGCGGGTACTTTGCGCCATCCACCATGGCGATTTCGCGCCTTGGAATACCCGAATCCATCAGGGAACTTTGTTTTCGTTCGATTGGGAGTCGGCCTGCTCCCGTGCTCCGGTGCTGTGGGATCAGTTCCACTTCCAGGCGCAGACCGAAAGCTTATTACACACCAAACCGGCGCCGCCAATGGACCTGCGACGGCATAACCGGGCGCTGTATCTCTTGTATCTGCTGCACTCGGCGGCGCAGTTGATCGAAGAGAAAGCAGCCGCCAATGTGATTGCATACCGTGAACGGCAGCTGGCTCGGCACATCCACGAATCCGCGATACGGGCAGTCTGAATCCGGCATAGGCACATGACTCTAGTAATTCACAACACGGCATCGTGGGTTCGGTGCTTGATGGCAGCGCCGGTTATCGTGCTGTCATTGGCTCCCGCATCACAAAGCCAGTCATCGCGCGTCTTTCCTAGCTCGGCCGGCAGCCGCGTTACGGGATTGCGGGTGGTGGGAACTGACTATAAAAATATACAGGACGCCATCGACGACGCTGAAGAGCGGGGCGGAGGCGCCGTCCTGCTGCCGTCTGGGCGATACGTCGCAAAACAAATCATTTTGCGAAGCGGCGTGAGTCTGATTGGCATCGGAATGAATCCTCCGCCTCACGGCCAGGGGACCATCCTCCAACAAGAAGCGGGCGCGAATTGCGATTTTATTGTCAGCGACACGACTCTGCCGGCGACCGAGTATTTGCACTGGTCCATCATCTCGAATCTCCAGATCGTGGGAAATCCGCAAAACACCCGCGGCAGCGGAATTCGCCTTAATTCTCGAACCGGTGAAGGTCTGAAGCTCGAGCATTTATTTATCAAGAATTTCGCTGAGTCTGGCATCAGCCTGGCACGGGGTGCAGTGCCGTTTTATGGAGAGGATTTGCATTTATTTCGCAATGGCTCTTACGGGATTGACATTTCGCGTACCGATTACGACATCAATCAGCTCGTCAAGCTTTCCCTGATTTCCGGAGACGATAATGGCGTCGCTCTCGTTCATATTGGCCCCAGCGGAGGCCTGGACAACGGCGAATCCTACGAAATCGACGGCGTGAAAGCTGAAAAGCATACTCGCGGAAGACAGAACGATGTCATTTTGCTCACGAATATGAACGGAAGCCCTGTAGTGATCACAGCGGTCGGCGCCACCAATACCTCAGGCGAAAAAGCCGACGCGATCGTTCGCGTTACGGGTTCTTCGGCAAGGCTTTACTACACGGGTCTCAGCCACGATCGCGGCTATACGTATTCGATTAATGACGAGGTCACGCATCGGCAACTCGTGAGATCGCCTGCGGGATTTTACGGTGCGGACCTGTTTCCGGAAGGCGCCGCGCCGGATAAGAAATCGGCGCCCCCCACGCAGCGATTGAGGCAGCGGCGCGTGCCCGCCTGCGCAACCGTCGGCGGCGCCGCGTGTGAGACGCGAGTGATGTGGGACCCGCCGTTTGCCGACCGGAATTACACGGCAACATGCTCCCTGGAATCTTCCGGCAATGCCCAAAGAACTCTCGAGATATCGCGCCGCGACGCGGGCTCGATGATAGTGAGCATTCGCGGCGATTCGCCGTCGGCCGCAACAGACATTTTGAATTGCATTTCAATCCATGACTAACTCTGAGCCACGAAACGAATCGAAACCCGGGCGGCTGAAAGTCCTCGTTTCCGCCTACGCCTGCGAGCCCGACAAGGGTTCCGAGCCCGGCGTTGGCTGGACGTGGGTGCGCCAGATCGCTACGCGGGAAGAATGTTGGGTCATCACGCGCGCGAACAATCGCGGGGTCATTGAGAATTTCGTCTCCGCGCATCCGATGCCAAACGCCCACTTCGTTTACTACGATCTGCCAGCCTGGTCCCGATTCTGGAAAAAGGGATCGCGGGGCGTTCGCGCGTATTACTACCTCTGGCAGATCGGCGCGTATCGCGTCGCTCGCAATCTTCATCGTGCGATCAATTTCGATCTCGCTCACCACGTGACCTTCGGTAGTTACTGGCTGCCCAGCTTTCTCGCCCTGTTGCCGGTCCCATTTATTTGGGGGCCCGTGGGGGGTGGAGAGTCCGCCCCAAAAACGTTCCGGAAATCATTCAGCCTTCGAGGGCGTGTTTTCGAGTTCCTGAGAAGCGCTTCGCGATTCGTTCGTGAGCGCGACCCCTTCGTCCGGATGACGGCGCGACGCGCGGCAGCCTGCTTAGCCACCACGCCTGAGACAGGTCTGCGGTTGCGGGCGCTTGGCGCGCGAGACGTCGCTCTCGCCATGCAATTTGCGTGGAGTCTTGCGGAACTCAATGAGAGTGCGGCCGCGCTTCCTCGGAAACCCGGCTGCTTTCGCGTAATCAGCCTCGGGAGGCTCTTGCACTGGAAGGGTTTCGGGCTGGGAATCGAGGCGTTTGCAAAATTCCATCGCGAATTTCCCTCCAGTGAATATTGGCTGGTCGGAGAAGGGCCGGAAGGCAAGAGATGGAGAAAGCTGGCCCGGCGGCTGGGAGTTGAGGAGAGCGTGGTTTTTTGCGGCTCCGTCTCCCGCAGCGCCGCTATATCAAAACTCGCGGAATCGGATGTGTTGCTGTATCCGGCTCTCCACGATTCCAGCCCGTTAGTTGTTGCGGAAGCTATGGCTTCAGGTAAGCCAGTGGTGTGTCTCAATCTAGGAGGACCGGCGGTGCAAGTGGGCGAAAGTGGATTGAAATTACCTGCCGTAAATCCCAAGCAGGTGATAAC
>JANWJR010000160.1 GCA_025451835.1 Candidatus Acidiferrales bacterium
ATCGCCACCGCGTGAATCATCTCGAGCTACTTCGCCGCATTCAGGAAGACACCGGCGGGTTTACCGCTTTCATTCCCTGGATTTTCGCGCCGGAAAATACGCCGCTGGGAAAGAAAGTTCCCGAAGCTACCGCATTTGATTACTTGAAGACCCTCGCCATCAGCCGCCTGTATCTCGACAACATCGACCACATTCAGTCGAGCTGGCTCACGCCTGGAATCAAAATCTGCCAGGTGGGATTGCAGTTCGGCGCGGATGACGTTGGCAGCATTTTGATCGAGGAAAACGTCGTGTACGCCGCGGGAGTCCGCAATCGCACGAACGAAGCCGAGCTTCGCCGCATCATCTCCGATGCCGGCTACATTCCAGCTCAGCGCGACACCCTCTACCGTTCCTACTCCCTGAAATAAGCGGTCTCAGATGTTCAAGCTAGCCGGGAGGGCCGCGATGCTGTGTGCTACCGCGGCGGCCGCAATGGGCAGCTCCAGGGCAACGCTTGCGCCGTATGGCTGTTTATTGGCGAGTGTGATTTCGCCGCCGCACTCTTGTACGATGCCGTAACAGATGCTGAGTCCGAGGCCTGTGCCTTTGCCGACAGGTTTTGTAGTGTAAAAGGGGTCGAAGGCACGATTTGGATCCGTGAATCCGGGGCCGGAATCTTCAAACTGAATGACGGCGCGATTGTCCTGGCTTGTGACGGCAATCCGAATCTCTCGTTTCGCGCTCTCCTCCACCGCGTCAATTGCGTTGTTCAAGATATTCAGGAGCACCTGCTTCAGTTCGTCCTCGCCGATGGCGATGCGCGGCATCGCGGGGTCAACATGAACACTCATCTGAATGTTGTGCTTGCGGATGTGGTATTCACGTAGCTGAATCACATCGCGGAGCGCCGCTTCCAGGTCGGCGGCGCGCATTGCGGGATTATTTTGCCGTGCGAACCGCAGCAAGCCGTCAACGATCCGTTTCATGCGCCGCGCTTCGTGTCCGAGCTTCGCCACGCGCTTCGCCGCAGTGTCCTGCTTTAGTTCGTCGGCGAGCAAATCGCTGTATCCGATGATGCCGGTCAGCGGGTTGTTCAGTTCGTGGGCCACGCCAGCAACCAATTGGCCTAGCGCAGCAAGCTTTTCCGATCGCACGAGCTGATGGTGCAGGCGCGAGTTTTCGATGGTAACCGCCAGATCCGAGGCCAGCACTTCGAGTTTCACGAATTCCGACGCCTCTATCGGCGCAGCCTTCTTGGACTTGCGGAGACAAATGCAGCCGACGTGCGATCCGCGCCACGAAATCAGAGGCATCAGCACCATGCCGCCTACCGCTGGGACCCAGAAAGAATTGTTGCCGAGGCGGTTGCCTTCCTGATAAAGCGCCTTAAATTTTTCAATAGTCCAGCCGCCGGTCTGCTCGCGAAGCTCGGCAAGATCGACTTCCGAAAATCGGCTTGAACCGGCGATGCGGACGGAATGATCCTCGGCCGCGAGCAGCAGTGCAGCCTGCCCAAAGCTGCTCGCTTCGGTGAGAGCTGCGGCAATTTCGTCGCAAAGGACTGCCGGGTCTTTACCAGCGAGTAGTCTGGACGTTACGCGCGCCAGCCTCTCCAGAAGGCGATTCTCTGCGCGTTCCCGCTCGCTCGTCGCTTCAATGATCGTTGACTTGTCTTCAAGCAGCGTTAGCACCATCCCGAACGCCACAAAATATTTCGGAACGTTCCACAATTCGCCATTCAGTTGCAATTTCGGAAGGTATTCCGCCAGCAAAGTCGCAACCGGGAACACCGCTCCCCAGCACAGAAAGCCTCCCGAAACAGCTATTACTCCCGGCGACCAGCGCGCGTAACGCCGCCAGCACAACACGCCGCAGAGCCCGAATCCCAGCGTCAGGATCGCATTCACGGCAAAGTCAGAATTGCCGTGAAGCTGATCGTGAATCGCCCAGACGCCAGTGCCGGCCAAGATCAGGGCCAGACCAATATTGAATATCCGCGAACGCCGACTCGCAAAAAGAGGGAACAAAGCGCCGCCGAAGAAGATGATACCGAGCACAACCGATAGCGTTGCGGGAATATTCCAATTGAATGTGACAGCAACCGCCTGAAACAGCGTTGGGACACCAAGCATCACTAGAAGCCCCGTGCGGTTCGCTCGATTTTCGATCGAAAACATCATCGACACGACGAACACGATCCCCGAAAGCTCGAGAGAAGCAAGATCGATCGATTCGAAGATCAGCTCGGGAGTTCCCGTATGCGTTTCGAAGACTTGCACCAAGAAGTGCAAAAAAATCAACGCCCATGCGTAGGTCCACAGGCGTACCCGCACCGACGGCGCGTGCTTTCTCAGCGAAAGGAAAATCCCCACGAGCACAGCAAGAATCAGAATCGTAGGCAGTTTGTCTAGAAAGGCGCTCACGCAACCCCCTCAACCTTTAAGGCTAGCGGGTGGTTAAGCAGTCGAACAATAGGCCACTCGTACTAGATTGTGAGTATGAACAACGCCTTTGGGAGCTCGGAGGACCGTCTAAGTACTATTGTTTTTGGAGGATACGGAGTGTCACCTGCACCTGCGTGCCTTCGGGAAAATCGAGTGGTTCCGATGGAACCAGCACGCCACGCACAATTCGGGCCTGCAGGGTAAGCGGACGAGGGCCGGGAATAGCGGCGGGCGGACTCGATTCTAGTCCTGCGATTCCTTCCGATGCAGGCCGTTTTTGCTGTCGCTGCGAGCCTGCGTCTTGCTTTTCGAATTTTGGCGCGCCTCCTCGATCGAGTGCGACGTTCGCCAAAGCATCGGCGTCACGATTCAGTTCACGCCGGACGTGTTCGATTTGAAAGTATGTCAGCTGCTTCGCGAGTTTGGCGGCCCGCTCGTGCATCGGGCGCAGATCGGCGCTCTTCACCTTATAGCGGCCCTGCATCTGGCGAACCAGCAATTCGGAGTCGCAGCGAATTCGAAGCGCCGTGATGCTGAGGGATGTCGCATAGTCGAGCGCCGCGAGCAGCGCGTAATATTCAGCGACGTTGTTCGTTTCACGGCCGATATTTTTCGCGCGCTCCAGAATAACCTTGCCGGATGGATCGCGAATCACCACGGCATACGATGCGGGCCCGGGATTCCCGCGCGATGCGCCATCGATATTCGCGACGTACACCCCCGAAGGAGGACTCTGCGAGTCGGACTCCGCAAAGAGGCGCGCGTTCGCTGGCGGCTGCGTTTTCGATCGACGGATCATGTGTGAAGATCAAGACCCCACGGAAGGCCTGAAGGATAGCGGCATGCCGAGGAATTAATGTTCACGGATGTGCGCTGCCGCAGCGGCCGTATCAGCGGGCGGCACGGCCGCGGTTGCCGCGGGCTCGAAGTAATAGAGGATGCGGGTGCACGTCTCGCAGTGAAAAAGCTCCTCGCTGCCGGAGCGCCGCATTTCCTGAAACACATGCGGCC
The DNA here is from genome assembly GCA_025451835.1 of Candidatus Acidiferrales bacterium. Taxonomy (GTDB): domain Bacteria; phylum Acidobacteriota; class Terriglobia; order Acidiferrales; family UBA7541; genus Palsa-295. The sequence goes on from JANWJR010000160.1 coordinate 3,438, forward strand.
GGATTCGGACGCCACAAGCGCCGCAAGCCTCGCTGCGAACTTCCGCCAGCGCCACGCCGTGATGCTTCTTCGCGATGCGTTCGTAGTGGTCGATCATATCCTCCGGAATTTCCGCCACCACCCGCGCGCGTTCCGCGTCGAGTTCACTTAACTCCTTCTCAACGCCCGCTCTTTCCGATTCGAGCGCGGCGCGGTCACCTCGCGTGGATTCTTCCACTTCCCTCAGAGTTTTTTCCGAGGTCTTAATTCGCCGGTCGTACTCTTCGCTGGAAACCATCTGCTCAAGCAGGCGGTCCTCGGCCTTGGCTATTTCTTCTTCCGCCATCTGCACTTCGTGCTGCAGGGCCTTGTAAGCCTCATTGGTTTTGATTTGCGACGTCTGGTCCTTGTACTTGCGGACCTTGCCCTTCCACTGCTCCACGTCGAGTTCGTATTTCTTGCGGTCTCTCAGCGTGGCAAGCTGCGCCGCTTTGCTTTGTTCCACTTCGCCGCGAGCGGCCGCCAGTCTGGCGTCTGCTTCAGCGAGTCTCTTGGGGTAGCTGGCGAGCCGGGCGCGGACGTCATTAAGCCGCACGTCCACGCTCTGCAATTTGAGCAGGTTTTGCAGGACCTTTTGCACTCTGCGTGCATTCTAGCACACCGGCCCTCAGGCATTCGACATTCACCGAAGTCCCGCCCGCAAGAACGCGATCCCGCGCCGCCAGGAATCGGCTTGCGCCTCGGCATCTGATTCCGCCGATCCGCCGAAGGAAAACCTCGCGTTTCGCAGGTGGGGATTGCGCGATCCGCGCGAAGTCGTGGGGAGGTATGGATAGCGGAGCATATGACCTGCGCGAGGGTAGTGCAGGCGCTCGACCTTGTGGGCAAAACGATGCTGCTTCAGGCGCGCAACAATCGCTGCGCTCATTTCGCCTGCTGGCCAAACGTGATCGTCGCCTCCCGAAACCAGCAGAATCGGCCCGCGGATCTGCTCGACGGGAATAACGGCGCTCGACACCGCCTCTGGGCTCCGCAAACCGGCGCGAAAGAGACTTCGGAATATTACCGGCCGTTTCAGCGCCACCACCGGCACCGCCGATCGCAGCATGAATCGACGCAGCGGCAACGGCACGAATGGGAGGGTAGCTCCCCGATACGTCCAAGTGGGAATAATCTCACCCGTCGCTTTATCGCGTCCGCCAGCTGCCCATGCGACGTGGCTAGGCGCATATGCAACCACGGGATGAATTCGCGGAAATGTCGCTGCAAGAAGCAGCGCCAATTCTGCTCCGCGGGAAACTCCGACCGCTCCGATCCTGTCAGGATCGACTTCGGGCTGCGCCGCAAGCCAACCCATAGCCGCCTCGAAATATTCGAGAGGTATGCGATGCAACCAGGCTGGCAGCGGCGGAATCCCGAAATACGCAAGCGCGAGAGCAGCAAACCCATGACGCGAAAGGACGGCGGCCTTATCGACATCGAATCCGCCGCCCGAACCGCTCAGCACGATCACCGCCGGATGCGGCACCGGGCCTGGCGGGATAAATAGCCGCCCCACCGTGCTATGGGTCTCCCCGTCGCCAATCGTGAGATCGCGCGTCGCTGTGCCATCCGCGAGAAATCTTCTCTCGAACGCGGCCGATGCTGCGACTCTCTCCCCGACTTTGACTTCCAGCACAACCGAATTGGGTAGCGTGTCATTCTTGGCGAACACGGCGTTGCCATTCGCATGCCCGGCCGCCAGAGTCATCGACCATAACAATCCCATTGGGGATTTGCCGCGATAGCTGCCGCCGCGAGATTCCTGCGCCGCAAGCTCGACATGTCCTTTCGCATCCGCGCGAAATTCGGCATAAGATTTCCAGCGGCGCTTGTTGTCATCCTCGGCCGTAGCGGCGATCGAGACGGGTTGACCGGACCGTAGCCCGTGAACGGAAATCCGAACTTCTTCGTCGATGAACGCAGGGCTGGGTGAAACTTCCAACTGAATGTTTGGAGTCACTGAATCGGTCAAAGCGATAGGTGCATCCCTTCGAGCAGGTCAAAATCTTACACCACACACCGCCGGCGGGATACATCGGCTAATGCCAATTTATTCAGACGCGGAAGAAGAAGAACGCAGTACTTGTCACGCCCAATACGTGCGGTCGAGGGTGCGGTACTGAATGGCTTCGCTGAGGTGTTTTGGCTCGATCGAAGGCGCGGCCTCGAGGTCGGCGATGGTGCGCGCTACCTTTAGGATGCGGTCGTGGGCGCGCGCGGACAATCCCAGCCGCGCGATCGCTGTCTCGAGCAGTTTCTCCCCATCGGCGGAAATCGAGCAGTGTTTGCGTATCAACTTGGGCGGCATCTGTGCATTTGCGTACAGGCTCTTTTCGCCGCGGAAGCGCTCGGATTGAATTTGCCGCGCCCGCAGCACGCGTTCGCGAACGTCCGCCGAACTTTCGATATCGCCGTTTCCCCGCAATTCCTTGTATTTCACAGCGGGCACTTCGATGTGAATGTCAATGCGGTCGAGCAGCGGCCCCGAAATTTTTGACACGTAGCGCTGAATCTGCACCGGCGAACAGTGGCATTCGCGGGTGGGATCGCCGAAAAACCCGCAGGGGCACGGGTTCATCGCGGCGGCAAGCATGAAGCGCGATGGAAAGCTGACGGAAAGCGCCGCGCGCGCGATCGTCACGGCGCCATCTTCCAGCGGCTGGCGCATCACTTCGAGGACGTTGCGCTGAAACTCCGGTAACTCATCGAGGAACAGCACGCCATTGTGCCCAAGCGATACTTCGCCGGGACGCGGCACTGCTCCGCCGCCGATTAAGCCCGCGTCGCTGATGGTATGGTGCGGGGAGCGAAACGGCCGCGTGCCGACGAGTCCTCGCGAATCGTCAAGCAGTCCCGCGATGCTGTGGATGCGCGTGGTCTCGATCGCTTCATCGAGCGACATTGGCGGCAGGATGGTCGGGATGCGCTTGGCGAGCATCGTTTTCCCGGCGCCTGGGGGACCGATCAGCAGAATGTTGTGGCTCCCGGCGCAGGAGACCTCGAGCGCCCGTTTGGCAGCCATTTGCCCACGCACGTCGCGCAGATCCACGGAATATTGGCTAGCCTCCGCGAGCATCTGCGATGTGTTCACCGCCAGCGGCTGAAAAGATTCCGGCGCGTTCATCAGGTCCACGGCATGCGGCAGGGACTTTATGGCGAAGACCTGAATTCCGTCGACGACTGCAGCCTCCCGCGCATTTGCCACGGGCACGACAACGTTCTTGATGCCGCGCTCGCGCGCAGCGAGAGCCGCTGACAGCGCCCCACGCACGGAGCGCACCGTGCCATCCAGGGATAACTCACCGAGGAACACATGCGAATCGAGGATTTTGCCGAAGAAGGTTCCCTGGCAGCCGAGTAATCCAAGCGCCATCGGAAGGTCGAACGCGGATCCTTCCTTGCGAATATCTGCAGGCGCGAGATTCACGGTCACGGCTTGCTGCGACGGGAAATCAAACCCACAATTTCGAAGCGCTGACTTGGTTCGTTCCCGGCTTTCCTTCACGGCAACATCGGGCAGCCCGACCACGTTGAAATCGCCGGGATGGCCCGGACCGACGTCGACCTCCACCTCAACGAGGTAAGCATCGATTCCAAACACGGCTGCGCTGAAAGTCTTAAAAAGCATTTTGGAGGGAAGGCTTGGTGCCCCTTACGGCGAAAGACTATCTTAAAACGTACCGTAACGCCAGCGATACTCCACGGCCAGGGAACTCGCGTATCGGATGGCTTGTGCTATCCTTCGCGGGACTGTTCGCCGGGAGAGATCGAAGTTGAATACTCGCGCGCAAGCGCCGCGGACTTTACTTGTAGCCATCCTGGTTTCCGCGTGGTGCGTCAGCGCAATCCCTGCGCATGGCCAATCTCCCGCGACCGGCGCGGGTCAAGCAGTTGAGTTGAACAATCGCGGGCTCGCGCTCTTTCAGAAAGGCAAAGTAGACGAAGCGATTGCGCTGTATCGCCAGGCTCTTGCTCTGAATCCCGGCTTCCCCGAAGCCTTGAGCAATCTCGGTCTGGCGCTGGATTCGAAGGGACAAGACGACGAAGCTGTCGTGGATTTAGATAAAGCGCTGAAGATACGGCCAGCCGACGCCATCGCCGAGAGCAATCTTGGTCTCGCGCTCTACCATGAGAAAAGATATCCCGACTCAATCGCGGCTTATCAGAAAGCGCTCGCGATTCACCCGCAATTCCCCGAAGCCTACAACGGCATGGGCGCGTCGTACTTTGGCGCTGGCCAGACGGATAACGCAATTGCGGCTTACCGCAAAGCTCTCGCGCTCTCGCCCAAGTACGTCGACGCGCTGAACAACCTCGGCGCGGCGCTGAATTCGAAACGCCAGTGGAACGATGCCATCGCCGTGTTCGAAAAGGCTCTGGCCTTGAAGCCCGATGACGGCGACATCCGCGCCAACTACGCCGCCGCATTGCGCAACGCCGGCCGCACGGAGGATTCAAGCACCGCCTATCGCGAGGTGGTCGCCAAACATCCCGACGACGCGCACGCCTGGTTTGAACTCGGCCACCTGCAATATTCCGAGCAGCACTTTGCCGATGCGGCGGCAAGCCTCGAAAAGAGCCTCGCTCTCAAGCCGAATCAGCCCGAAGCCCAGTTCACCCTCGCAAGCACGTACCAGGACGAAGGAAAAATTAACGAGTCCATCGATGCATATCGAAAAGGCCTTGCACTCGACCCTGCGAACGCTCATGCGCTTAACAATCTGGGCAACGCATATCTCGCGGCAAAGCAACTCAAGGATTCCGCCTCAACGTTTCGCAAAGCCCTCGAAGCGCACCCTGATTTTCCGGAGGCGGCGCTGGGACTGGGCGCGGCGCTAACGCAGGCGGGCGATCTCGCAGGCGCTGAAACTGCATACAACAAGCTCATCTCGCAGCACCCGAACAACGCCGAGGCGCGGTTTAATCTAGGGAACGTGCTTTTTAATAGAGGGCAATACAATGTCGCAGCCGATGCTTACCGGGAAGCGGTTCGGCTTCGTCCGGACTATGCCCACGCCCACTACAATCTTGCCATGACGCTCGCGCGGTTGCAGGATTACAAAGCAGCCACGCAGGAATTTCGCGAGGCGCAAAAGCTCGACCCAAGCCTCATCCCGCCCAAAGACGTCCTTACGCAATAGCGGCTTCCGCAGCGGCCGTGCCTTGCGCAATTAGACAGTTCTTTACACTCCCGTCGGCCCGCCGTATGCTGTGCCCCAGCAGAATCCCATTCCAGCTCACTTCGGAGGCGCTGCATGTCGATTGGCTTGATCGTTCTGATTGTTGTCGTGCTGATCGTGATTTTCGTAATCGCGATCTACAACGGGCTCGTCCGCCTGAAGGTGCAGTGCGACAACGCGTGGTCCGACATCGACGTCCAGCTCAAGCGTCGCTACGACCTGATTCCCAACCTGGTCGAGACAGTAAAAGGCTACGCGGCGCATGAAAAAGGCACGCTTGAGGGCGTGGTCGCCGCGCGCAACAAGGCGATGACCACCGAAGGTCCAGCCGCGAAGGCCGAAGCCGAAGGGATGCTGACGTCCGCGCTGCGCCAGGTATTCGCGCTCGCGGAGGCTTATCCGCAGCTTCGAGCCGTCGAAAGCTTCACGCAGCTCCAGCAAACCCTGAATCAAATCGAAGACAGCGTGCAGAACGCGCGGCGCTATTACAACGCCGTCGTGCGCGATTTCAACACCAAGATCGCGGTGTTCCCCTCCAACATCATCGCCGGCATGTTCAATTTCAAGCCGCGCGAGTTCTTCGAGGTCAGCGCGCCCGCCGAGCGCGAAGTTCCCAAGGTGAGTTTCGGCAGCGCGGCTTCCTAAGGACCCCGCCCCCATGCGAAACGCGTGCCGAGTTCTCGCCGTCTGTCTGCTAGTTGTGGCCGCCGCATTGTCCGCGGCGGCGCGCCAGCTCGTCATTCAAAACTTCAACGAACAGGTGACCATCAATCGCGACGGCACCGTCGAGGTCACTGAAATCATCAAAGCTCGCTTCACCGGCCTCTGGAACGGCATCTATCGCACGATTCCGGTCGAGTACACAGGACCGGGCGGCTTGAATTACACCCTGTTTCTAGTTCCTCTCTCCGTCACCGATGACTCCGGACGCCGCCTGAAATACGAACAAAGCCGCGAGGGACCAAACAAGAAGTTTAAGATCTGGGTTCCGGACGCCGAAGACGCTACACGCACCGTAATTTTTCGCTACAAGGTTTTGGATGCGTTGCGGTTCTTCGATGACCACGATGAGTTGTACTGGAACGTCACCGGAAATTCATGGGAAGTTCCCATCGAATCAGCGAGCGCGCACATCGAATTGCCGGAGGGAGTCACAGGTCTGCATGCCGTCGCCTACACCGGCACGTACGGATCGCGCGGGCAAGATGCCAGGGTCACGGTTGAAAACAACACTGTCGAAGTCCTATCCACGAGCCGTCTAGCTTTCCACGAAGGATTGACCGCGGTAGCAGGCTGGGACAAAGGTTTCGTGCATGAGCCGAGCAAGTGGGAAACGTTCGTGCTCTATCTGCGTAGCAACTGGCCTCTCGCGATTCCCCTGCTCATATTCCTGGCAATGTTTTGGATCTGGTGGACGCAAGGGCGCGATCCCGCGCGCCAATCGATCGCCGTGCAGTACGATCCCCCCGATAAGCTGACGCCAGGCGAGTGCGGCACCCTGGTGGACAACGAGGCGGCGATGCGGGACATCACAGCCACGATTGTAGATCTCGCCGTGAAGGGCTACCTCACGATCGAGCAGAAGGACGAAAGCCACCTTCTTGGGCTGTCACATAGTAAACAATTCATCTTCCATTTGAAGAAACCAGCGGTTGAGTGGAGTTCCACGCGCCCTCACGAGCAGGAAATGCTCTCGGCGCTTTTCGATG
>JANWJR010000161.1 GCA_025451835.1 Candidatus Acidiferrales bacterium
CATCGCTCGTCACCTATTTCGAATATCACCTCACGCTTATTGGAATCAAGGTTCTGACCGCTACCACTCCCGGCCATTCGGCAAATGTTACGAGGGCGCTGGGGCGTGGCGATTTGGTGTTTGCAATCAGTTTTCGCCGCGGGCTCCGCCAGACGGTGGAGGGGGTTCAACAAGCAAAGCAGCGGGGGGCCTATTGTGTGGGAATCACCGATACGTTTGTTTCACCGGTGGCCCGTTTTTCCGATGAATCGTTTCTCGCGTCGGTGGAAACTACCTCCTTCGGCGCATCCTATGCCGCGCCTATCGCGCTTCTCAACGTGATCCTTTTGGCGTGCGCCAATTACCGGCGATCGCGGACCTTGGCAATGCTGCGCGAAGCGGACAAAGAACAGCGACTCGGTTTCCGCTGGTACGAGATGTAGCTGCGCCACATGGCCTCTACTTCCAGCACTTCCTCCGACAAAACAAGAGGGCTACTCCGCGAACTTGGCTTGCGCGACGCGGTAGCGATTGTGGCCGGGACGGTAATCGGGTCGGGCATTTTTCTGGTCCCAAACAGCGTGGCGAATCAACTCCCGTCGTTCGCGGCCGTTCTTTTAGTCTGGCTTGTCGGCGGGCTTCTAAGCCTGTTTGGCGCGCTTGCTCTGGGCGAACTCGGAGCTGCTTTCCCTGGCGCTGGCGGGCTGTACGTTTATCTACGGCAGGCCTATGGCAGGCCGACCGGCTTCTTGTACGGATGGGGCCTGCTGACACTCATTCACTCCGGGAGCATTGCAACGCTGGCGGTGGGATTTCGCATTTACCTGGCGCAGATTGTGCCGCTCACGGTCGTCGAACAGAAAGCCGCCGGGATCGCGTGCGTACTCGTACTCACCGGAGCAAATTGTCTGGGAGTGCGTTCCGGGAAGGGAGTGCAGAACATTTTTACGCTGGCAAAACTTGCCGGCCTGGCACTCATGATCGGGCTCTTATTCTTTGGCGGCCACGTTCGGATGCTACATGCGAGTTTCTGGCCGAAGCCCGCGACGGGATTCCATCTAGCATCTTTTGGAATTGCTCTGATTGCGGTCCTGTGGGCCTATGAAGGCTGGCACGTAGTCTCATTCACCGCCGGCGAGTTCAAACATTCGCGCCGCGATCTGCCGCGCGGACTTTTTTACGGCACGCTCGTCGTTGCCGCCACCTACTTGCTGGCGAATGTCGCCTACTACTGCGTATTGACGCCCGCTCGGATTCAGCAGACACAGCGCGTCGCGGCCACGGCGGTCAGTTCGGTATCGGGAGGGGCTGCCGCATTCCTTATTTCCGTGCTGATACTTGTGTCGATTGTAGGCGCCACGAACGGCATGATTTTGACGGGACCGCGCGTCTATTATGCGATGGCTGAGGAAGGCTTGTTCTTCGAGGCGTTTGGAAAGGTAAGTGCACGCTTCCGCGCGCCGGTTTTCGCGATTGTCGTTCAGGGGGTGTGGGCCGCGTGCTTGACGCTGCTGGGGACGTTCCAGGAACTCTTCACGTACGTCATTTTCACGGCGTGGATCTTCTATGGCCTAGCCGTTGCTGGAGTCATCGTCCTGCGTATCCGCCGGCCGGAACTCGAGCGACCCTTCCGCGCACCCGGTTATCCCTGGCTACCGGCGATGTTCACGATCGCGGCTATAGGCATCACTCTGAGCGCCGTGGTGTCGTCACCAAGGCATGCCCTTTTCGGGATTGCATTGATTCTCACTGGATTGCCGGTATACGCCTTTTTGCTCGCGCGCGGGAAGGGTAAGCCTGCGTCGATTCAGATGAACAGGGCGACGAAATAACGCCGCGCAACCATCGCTTGCCAGGATGGTACGCTGTGAATCAAACGTTTCATCTGAGCGCCGCCTGCCACGGGAAACAAGATTGAGCTTGACAATATGGAGCTCAGGCCAATACAGTTCGCCCGAAATGACTACGCGTCCCGATGCAACGAAGGTTTCACGGTTTAAGGGGCCTCTGTAGCAGGGGAGGCGCTTCCAAGGTTAATGCCACGGGCCCGATTCTTGCTTCGGATGACTTTACCGTCCGGCTTTGCAAGGGTATGCAAGAGTTTGAGCGATGCGCGGAGTTGCGACGCCTTATTTCCGGTTGCCCCGACCTCGACGTCGTTCCTGTGCAGATGTTTGTGGTCGGGGAAAGAACCGGTGGGCACTCGCGTCTGGTTGAAGTAATTCCGGAATACGAGGATCGCGGAATTGGCCGTGCCTTGGAACTGCAGCAAAGAGAACTGTATCTGCGCCAGAAAATCCGGCTGATTGAGTGGACGTTCGATCCACTGGAGATTAGGAGTGCTCGATTCAACATCGCGCTTGGGGTGATCGTCCGAAGTGTTCCCAAAAACACAACGGAGACAAAAAAGGAAAATTCCTCGAAGTTGCAGCACGTTGAGGCAATTTGCGTGTGGAATTCGAGCACTGGAGACGAAATCTTTCGCGATTTCGTGGCGGACCCGCTCGCCCATTGCAATTATGACGTTTTTGAGATTCCGGAAGATACGGAGACGATCGTAGCGGCGAGCGATTTCAGTTCCACATGAACAAGCGGGGTGACATCACCAGCATCTGTACTGCGCTCGAACCGGCTCTTCCCCACGACATCATTTTCACTGGCGCCGCCGAAAAGAATTCACAGGGTCAGTCCAACGGAGCGTTGGCGGCCACGAAGCAGTACATGACCGGATTTTATTGAAGGAGGCGTGATGGCACAAAAGCCGGCTCGAATTGTAGCGATGGCGGTCCTGGTGGTTGCAGCTTCGCTCGCCCTTCTTGCAATCCGCCCCAGCGCTTTTCATCACCCTTCTGAATCTGTCGGCCCGATGGGCAATTACGCGGCTGTCGCTGATTCCGTGTCGAAATTCATCCGGCACGAAATGGCGGACAAGAAGCTTCCCGCATTTTCGATCGCGCTGGTTGACGATCAAAAAACCGTCTGGGCGCAGGGATTCGGATATGCCGATCCGGACAAGAAAATCCCGGCGACGGCGGACACGGTATATCGCATCGGATCCGTTTCGAAGTTGTTCACGGATATGGGCGTGATGCAACTGGTCGAGCGGGGAGAGCTCGATCTCGACGCTCCTATCGAGAAATATCTGCCCGATTTTCACCCGCACAATCCATTTGGAAAGGACATCACGCTGCGCCAGCTGATGTCGCATCGCTCGGGGCTTTTGCGAGAGCCACCGGCTGGGAACTATTTCGATCCCTCAGAGCTTTCGCTGGCTGCGATGGTTCACAGTTTGAATGATACGACTCTCGTCTACGCTCCCGAGACGCATACAAAATACTCGAACGCCGGCGTCGCTACCGTCGGATACGTTCTGGAGAAACACAGCGGCCAGCCGTTCGCAAGCTATCTGCAACACGCCGTTCTCGATCCGATGGGACTCGATAACAGCGCATTTCAACCGGAGCCGCGGCTGATTCGAAACCTCGCGAAGTCTTACATGTGGTCGTACGACGGCCAGCTCTTCCGCGCGCCGACCTTTGAACTGGGAATGGCGCCGGCCGGTTGCATGTATTCGACGGTGCTCGACCTCGGGAAATTTCTGGGCGTGCTTTTCAACGGAGGCCGCGGCCCGAATGGACACCTATTGAAGCCGGAAACGCTGCAAAGAATGTGGACGCCGCAATTTGGCGCGTACGGCGACAAGACCGGGTATGGCATCGGCTTTTACGTTGGGCAGATCGACGGGCATCGAGAAATTGGCCACGGTGGCGCTATCTACGGGTTTGCCACACAGGTTGCGGGGCTGCCCGAGGACAAACTCGGCGTGGTTACCGTGACGACCATGGATAGCGCAAATTCCGTGACGACACACGTCGCGCAAGAGGCGCTGCGGTTGATGCTGGCTGCGAAGCAAGGCCAGCCGCTTCCCGAAATATCGGTAACGACGGCGATTTCGCCCGAGGGCGTTCGACAACTCGACGGCCGCTACGGCCAGGGAGACCAGGCGGTGGATCTCACCGCAGAGAATAGCGAACTCTACATGCTACCCCTGGCAGGCGGAGAAGAAATCCGCCTGCGCCAGTTGGGCGACTCACTCATCACAGATGGCCGCGAGGGCTACGGCCTCAAAGTGGTTCCGGTCGATAACGGCATTCGAATCCGCGATCGAGTTCTGCGACGAGTCCGGGTTGGAATGCCCGCCCCGGTGCCGGAGCGCTGGGAAGGCTTGATCGGCGAATATGGATGGGACTACGACAAGCTCTACATTTTTGAAAAAAATGGAAAGTTGACCGCACTGATCGAGTGGTTCGATTACGCGCCGCTCGCGGAAGTCTCTGACAACGTATTTAGCTTTCCGCACGAAGGTCTCTACGATGGCGAGCAGGCTATCTTCACGCGCGATGCAAATGGCAACGCGACGCAGGTGAAGGTAAGTGGCGTGGTCTTCAAGCGCCGTCCGCTTGGTGCGATCGAGGGCGGCGTATTTCATGTGGAGCCGCGCGAGCCGCTGGATGTTTTGCGGCGGGAAGCTCTCGCCGCGAAACCCCCGATCGAATCAGGCGGCTTCCGCAAGCCTGACCTCGTGGACGTGTCCAAGCTCGATCCATCCATCCGCCTAGACATTCGTTACGCGACAAAGAATAACTTCCTTGGCGAACCGGTTTATTCCCAAGCGAAGGCGTATTTGCAGCGTCCCGCGGCGGAAGCGCTTCTTCGCGCCGATCGGAAGCTAAAAGCGCTCGGTTACGGAATCTTGATTCACGACGCGTACCGCCCCTGGTACGTGACCAAGATTTTTTGGGATGCCACGCCGGACGATAAGCGGATCTTCGTGGCCGACCCAAAAGAAGGTTCGCGGCACAATCGCGGGTGCGCGGTCGACATGACGCTCTACGATCTCAAGACCGGCGAAGCGATCGAGATGACCGGCGTTTACGATGAGATGTCCGAACGGTCGTATCCCTTTTATCCGGGGGGAACCTCGCTCGAACGCTGGCATCGGAACCTTCTACGGCACGTCATGGAAGCAGAAGGTTTCCAGGTCTACGAGTTCGAATGGTGGCATTTCGATTACAAGGACTGGCGCCATTATCCGATTTTGAATCTCACGTTCGAAAACTTGAGCGGAACCGCCATGGAAAAGAAGTCCGCGCGGGTTGAAAGATATCTACCTGTCATTCGTTCGAGCACCTACACAACCTCAGAGGTCCAATGGCAATGATGAAAAAAATGATGAAAAACAAGAAAGCGATTTTGTTCTCGTTGTTCTGTTTTGCAGTTCTCGCTGCGTTTCTGGTCTGGCCGCACGATACGCCTGCTCAGAACGACAGCGGACTAGCCGCACAGATTCGTGAAATCGCAAGCCGGCCGGAATACAAGCATTCCACCTTCGGTGTGGAAGTCTATTCGCTCGACGACAACAAGGTGGTCTACTCCCGGCACGGACAGGAGCTTTTCACTCCCGGCTCGACAACTAAGCTGCTCACCGAAGGCACGGGTCTCGAGCTGCTTGGCGCCGATTTTCGATTCCATACGCGGGTGTACCGCACGGGACCAATTACCAGCGACGGTACCCTGCAGGGAGATTTGATTCTGGTGGGGAGTGGCGATCCCAATCTCTCGAATCGCATTCAGCCCGATGGCACGTTGATGTTTGAAAACGAGGACCACGCATACGAGGGAAGCGTGGATACGAAAGCGGTGCCGGGAGACCCGTTGCTGGTCATTCGGGAAATCGCCGGCCAGATTGCCGCGCATGGCATCAAGCGAGTGCAAGGCCGCCTTCTCGTGGACGCCACGCTATTTCCTGAAGGAGCACGCGAACTCGGTACCGGCCTGGTGATCTCGCCTGTCGCGGTGAATGACAACGTTATCGACCTGACGGTTTCCGCTGGATCAAAAGAAGGCGCGCCTGCGGCGTTGAATATCTCTCCGGCAACGTCATATGCGAAGTTTGGGAACCAAATCACGACTGGGCCGGCGGGATCGAAGCCGGATATTAAGCCTCCGGCGGACGTAACCAATCCTGACGGCACGCATGCAGTCACCCTAACCGGCACGTTCCCTCTCAACAGTCATTCTATCCTCTACATATATGCGGTCCCGCAACCCGGCCGATTCGCCCAAGTCACACTGGCGGAAGCCCTCCATGAGAAGGGAATCACAGCTACTATTCCGGCGCCTGCCGAGACGGTGGATTTCAAGGCGCTCTCTTCGTCGTACAAACCGGAAAACGTGGTCGCCGACCACGTGTCTCCTCCTCTTTCGGAAGAAACAAAGGTCACATTAAAAGTGAGCCAGAATCTGCACGCGTCCATGATGCCGTTCATCCTTGGCGCGGTTCTCGGACATGCAACGCAGGATATCGATCAGTCCGGATTCGATCTCGAGCGCGGGTTTCTCGCCAAGGGGGACCTCGACTTGACGGGCGCGTCGCAAGCGGATGGCGCGGGAGGCGCGGAATCCGCGTATTTTACGCCTGATTTTATGGTCCACTACCTCGCCTACATGTCCAGGCAGAAGGATTTTCCGCTATTTGAAAAGGCGCTGCCGATTCTCGGGAAGGATGGCACCCTCTGGAATATTCAGGTGAATTCTCCGGCGGCGGGACATGTATTCGCAAAAACCGGTACATATGGATCCTATGACGCGCTCAACAAGAATCTGATGCTCAACGGCAAAGGCCTCGCTGGATACATGACCACCGCCGACGGCCGCCATCTGGCATTCGCGGCTTACGCCAATCGCGTTCCGCTGCCGATGGATGATCCGGACGCTGCGACGAAGACGGCCGGCCAGGCGCTGGGCGAAATTGCCGCGGCGATTTATTCCACGCCGCCGGGCGAAGCCGCGCCTTTCGACGTCATTATCAAGAATGGTCACATTCTCGACGGCGCGGGTGGTCCGTGGTATGCCGCCGACATCGGAATCCGCGGCGACCGCATCGCCGCGATCGGCAAACTCGATGGCGAGCAGTCGAAAAAAGTGATTGACGCGACCGGCCGCGTTATTTCTCCCGGATTCATCGACATGCTCGGGCAGTCCGAGACGGCGCTTCTGATCGACAACCGTTCCCTGAGCAAACTCTCGCAAGGAATCACCACGGAGATTACCGGCGAAGGCGGCTCGATCGCTCCGCAAGATGAGAAGACGCTAGCGACGCTCAAGCCCTTTCTCGATCACTTTCATCTGACCATCGACTGGACCACGCTTGACGGCTATTTTAGCCGTCTCGCAAAGGACGGCACGCCTCTTAACCTGGGAACGTATGTGGGTGCCGCCCAGGTCCGCGAAGCCGTCATTGGCGATGACGATCGCGCTCCCACGCCCGCCGAACTCGACCACATGAAAGCGCTGGTTGCGCAGGCGATGAAAGACGGAGCACTGGGAGTTTCGACTGCGCTGATCTACCCTCCGGGGCATTACGCCAAGACCGATGAGTTAATCGAGCTTGCTAAGGCGGCAGCGCCCTACGGCGGCATTTACGCCACGCATATGCGCAGCGAAGGCGCCACGGAAATGGACGCGCTCGATGAGGCGATCCGTATTGGCCGCGAAGCGGGTGTGCCTGTCGAGATTTTTCATCTAAAGGTGAGCGGAAAATCGCGCTGGGGCACGATGCCGCGCATCGTGGCAAAAATTCAGGCAGCCCGGGATTCCGGCCTCGATATTCGCGCCGACCAGTATCCTTACATTGCGGGTGCCACGGCTCTGGCTTCATGCCTGCCCCCGTGGGTAGCGGACGGCGGAACTGCCAAGCTTCTTGAACGCCTGCGCGACCCGAAAATTCGCGCTCGCATCAAGCGCGAAATGGCTGTGGACCATAAGGAGTGGGAAAATCTTTACTACGACAGTGGCGACGGGCCGGGCATTCTGATTTCGGGCGTCGTGAACCCCGCGTTGAAGAAATATGACGGCAAGACGGTCGCCCAAATGGCGAAAGGGGAGGGAAAGCCCGAGCTCGACGCGCTCTTTGACTTTATCCTTGCCGACCACGCGCAGACAGGCGCGCTCTATTTCATGGCCAGCGATAAGGACATGCTTTACGCCCTGAAGCAGCCGTGGACGTCCATCGGTCTCGACGCGAGCGAGCTTTCGCTCGATGGGCTGCTTTTCGAGCCGCATACGCATCCTCGGGCATTCGGCTCCATGCCGCGATTTCTCGGCCGCTACGTTCGCGACGAGCGCCTCATGCCGCTCGCGGAAGCCATTCGAAAAATCACGTCCATGCCCGCGCAGCGCGAACATTTGACCAATCGTGGGCTCATCAAGACCGGTTTCTACGCGGACATCACGATTTTCGATCCAGCAACTATCATCGACCGCGCGACTTACACAGATCCCACCCAGCTGTCTGAAGGCGTCGATTACGTGTTCGTGAACGGACAGCTCGAATACGATGACGGAAAGCTGACCGCTGCTAAAGCAGGGCGGCCGCTCCGAGGGCCCGGCTGGCACGGCGAACCTCTGCCCTAGAACCTGGCATTCAGACATTTGATT
Organism: Candidatus Acidiferrales bacterium; assembly: GCA_025451835.1. GTDB lineage: Bacteria > Acidobacteriota > Terriglobia > Acidiferrales > UBA7541 > Palsa-295. The sequence goes on from JANWJR010000161.1 coordinate 8,479, forward strand.
AGCGCAAGACGGCGAAATTCAGATTGCGCCCGCGAACTTGCAGTCGCTCGTCCGGCGATCGTATCGCGCGGTTTCACATAAAAAATCCCGCTGTACACTTGCGCACGATCTTGCAATCATTCACCGTTCGCGATCCTCGCTGGCGCTGGAGGCGTTGCCGTGTATCGAGTGAAACGATCGCTGTTGAAACGGGTTTGGGTAGTGCCGGCGCTCCTGGCTCTGTGCGGATCGGCGGCTTGGGGACAGGCGCAGCCATTTCCCGGCTCGGATGTGAAGGCGATCTATCAACGCTTGCTGCCGCAAATCCAGCAGATTCGAATCTTCGATAATCACGGCCACCCGGGGTTCGCCGACGATCCGGACGTGGACGCGATGGCGCTTCCCGCCGATGGTTCCGTGCCCTTCCGTTTGCGCAGCGACAATCCCGAATGGCTTGAAGCAGTCAAAGCCTTGTTCAACTATCCGTATGCAGATCTTTCGCCAGAGCATCTTCGCTGGTTGACGAGTCGTAAAGCGGAATTGAAAAAGCAACTGGGACCTGCCTACTTTTCCCACATCTTGGATCAGGCCGGAATCGAAACAGCGGTTGCCAATCGCGTAACCATGCCCGCGTACTTGGATCCCGAGCGTTTCCGCTGGGTATTTTTCGTTGACAGCTTTCTTTTTCCTTTTAACAATCAGCAACTGGGAACGGGAAATCCGGACCGCGCCTTCAACCTTCCATTGCAGCACAAGCTTCTGCAACGCGAGCTCGCGGAAGTCCAACTCGCCGCGCTTCCAGCGAACCTCTCCGCATACTTATCGTTTATCACTCGGGTTGTGGAGACGACCCAAAGCCACGGTGGCGTCGGCATCAAATTCGAGGTCGCCTATTTCCGGTCGCTGCACTTTGGAGATCCCAGCGAGCAAAGGGCGGCTGAAGTTTACGCTCGGTATCGCGATGGTCGAATCCCGAGCGCTCAGGAATATTGCGATTTTCAGGATTACGTCTTCCGGTACCTTTTGCGAGAGGCCGGCAGGCTTCATCTTCCCGTGCAGATCCATACTGCCGTGGGCGGCGGAGACTATTTCAGTTTGGACGACGGCAATGTGCTCAAACTGGAAAATGTCCTTCGCGATCCGCGCTATGACAATGTGACCTTTGATCTTCTGCACGGCGGCTATCCATTCGAGCATCAGGCCATCTGGCTGACGGCAAGAAAAAATGTCTATCTCGATTCGTCTTTGATGAGCGATTTTCTTTATCCGCAAGGACTCGCGCGGGTGTTAAAGCAGTGGCTCGAGCTGTTTCCCGATAAGATCGTTTTTGGTTCCGATGCATTTCCGTTCAGCGACGCGATCGGTGCGGAAGAGAGCTACTGGCTGGCGGCTCAATCCTCAAGAGTGGCGCTGGCGGAGGCCTTGGCCGAGATGGTCTCCGAAGGCGAGATTAACGAGAGTCAGGCGCTTGGCATGGCCCACGCCTACCTTCACGACACCGCAGC
>JANWJR010000162.1 GCA_025451835.1 Candidatus Acidiferrales bacterium
AAAGGGGAAAGGGGAAAGGGGAAAGGGGAAAGGGAATCCTGCTCCGCAGCGGCATTCGAGGAGACATCTCCCGTGAGGGCATGCTGGATGCAAGCACCTCGATTCCACGAAGAATGACGGATGAGGGATGGAGGGTAGCTACTCATACGGGAGGGTATTTTCTTCGTAGGGGGGCAGCATACTGCGCCCGGATTGTCGCCAGCCACAGCATGCAGCAGGGGGCACGGCATCACTCGCACAAACCCCTCAGTGCGGGGCCGTGCCCCTACGAGCAATAAACGCTAAGAAATGCGTGCGAGAGCCAGAAGGGGAAGGCGACAGGCACGGCGGGAGAAGATTGCCGCGCGCTGAAGCGCGGCACTACAGAGGCGGTCGATCTGTTATCGTCAGGCAAACTCTACGGAAAGCGGGGCGGCCGTTCATCGGACGCGTGAAACCGCGAACCGGCGCGCGAGATCGCTGAACAGATATTCGTGTTCGCTTGAAACGCCCCAAATTTCCAGGCGCTGCCAATACCATGCAGGATATAGGTCCGAGGCAATCGTAGTGGTCCGTGTAAGCACGGTGGTGTTGCCGTCTGCGCGCAAATCGTATTCCGCGCCTTCGAATTCCAGCCAGTGGCGACCCGGCAAATTTGTGCGATCGATTGAAAGACGCATGCGATGGGGCGGGTCCCAGCCCAAAATCGATTCTTCGATATACCCATGATCGAAATAGCAAATTCGTTTGCTGCCGAGCTTCGTGCCTTCGAGCACGCAGCGCTGCGGAATTGGCAGACCGACGTACATTAGAAAAGGTTTTCTACCCGTCAAGCTGTCGAGCGATTGAATGTTGGCCCAAACTTGTTCTGGCTCCGCAGCCAGAACAATCGTAGTGGTGATTGTCTCGGAGCGCGCATGCACGAGCTTGGGGAGTTCTGCCCGATGTCCCGCAAAAATCAACAGAGGTAACGCTGCCAATATAATCATGGAATTTAACGTGCGCCTTTGGCGATTCACCGAAGTTGCAACCTTGCGGACGAAATAACCGATTACTACGCCAACGAAAAGCGCCAAGAAAATAAGCGGGAATGCCATTAGCACGCAAACGACGCCTTCCTTGCCGGTTGCGACTAGCGCGGCCAGTGAAGCGATCAAAGCGAGCCAGGCAGCTGCGACTATCGGGCGGTCGGACCAGCCCGCCGGCGTGACAAGCGCGATAGCTATCCCCGCCGCGAATGGCACGAGGCAAAACATCACAGTGCCCATCGCGCCGCTTCCCGGAACTCGGGCGATGAAAAACCCGGCGAGTCCGAACAGCGTTCCGGTGGCACCGCCCACCAAGACAGCTTTCCAGGGATTCGTTAAGGGATGTGTTTCGCTCGGTTGCGAAGAGCCGTTTAGTTGAGCCACGCCAGTGTCCACCTTTACAGCAGGCGCATCATACCATCTGTTTGCCGGTCAGCACGCTGAGGCCAAGACTGAAGGTCGGCGCGAGAGACGCGCCTAGTCCGTCCTGCTTACAGGAAGCGGAAGGCGCGGGCACGGCGTGCCGTGCCCCTACGGGACAAAGAAAGATTCTTCGTCGTCACTCTTCGTCGAGGCCTTTGGCCTTCGCCAAGCGTTCGATGACGGACAAATCTTCGAGGGTGGTGGTGTCGCCGGTGAGTGCGCCGGGCAGGCCGCCTTTTTGCGCGAGTTCGCGCAGGAGACGGCGCATGATTTTGCCGCTGCGCGTTTTGGGCAAACCTTCGGCGAAGCGAACATCGGCGGGACGGGCGATGGTGCCGATGGTCGCGCCAACGTGGTCGATCAGCGCGGAGCGGAGCTCTTTGCTCGGGGCGGTTCCCGACCGCAGCGTGACGAAGCAGACAATGGCTTCGCCTTTGATTTCATCGGGACGCGCGACGACGGCTGCTTCGGCCACAGCAACATGGCTCACCAACGCGCTTTCGATTTCCATGGAACTGAGGCGGTGCCCGGCAACTTTGATGACATCATCAACGCGGCCGAGGACCCAGATGTAACCGTCTTTATCGCACTGCGCGGCGTCGCCGGTGAAATAGACACCGGGGATGCGCGACCAGTAATCGCGTTGGAATCGGTCGTCATCGCCATAGATCGTGCGAAGCATTCCGGGCCAAGGCTTTTGAATGGTCAGATAGCCGGTCTCGCCGGGAGGAACGGGCTCGCCGCTTAGATTCACGACGCGCGCGACGATACCGGGAAGCGGCAGAGTTGCGGAGCCAGGCTTGGTGGGAGTGGCGCCGGGAAGAGGAGAAATCATGATGCCGCCGGTTTCGGTTTGCCACCAGGTGTCAACGATGGGGCAGCGATTCTTGCCGATGACTTCGTAATACCATTTCCAGGCCGCGGGATTGATGGGTTCGCCGACAGTGCCGAGAACACGCAGGCTGCTGAGATCGTGCGAGTTGATCCAGTCGGCGCCCCAGGCCATGAAGGCGCGAACGGCCGTGGCAGAGCTGTAAAAAATCGTGACTTTGTAGCGCTCGATGAGTTCCCAGAAGCGATCTTTGCGCGGCTGGTCGGGCGCGCCTTCGTACATCACGATGCTGGCGCCGTTGGCGAGCGGGCCGTAGACGATGTAACTGTGGCCGGTGACCCAGCCGATGTCCGCGGTACACCAATAAATATCGTCGTCACGCAGATCGAAGATCAGCCGCGTGCTCCACATGCAGTGGAGCAAATAGCCGGCGGAAGTGTGCAGGACGCCCTTTGGCTTTCCGGTGGTGCCGCTGGTGTAGAGAATGTAAAGCGGCTGTTCGGAATCGAAAGGCGTGGCGGGACAATCCTTCGAGGCTTTTTCTTCGAGCTCGTGCCACCAGAGGTCCCGGCCTTCCTGCCAGCCGATTTTTTCTCCCGTGCGCTTTACGACGATCGCTTTTTCGATGGTGGGGCAGTTCTTCAGTGCGGCGTCGGAAGTTTCCTTGAGCGGAACGATCTTACCGCGGCGAAATCCGCCGTCTGCGGTGATCAGGATTTTCGACTTGGCGTCGGCGATGCGGTCGGCGAGCGCGGTCGCGCTGAATCCGCCAAAGACGACGGAGTGCATCGCGCCGACGCGCGCGCAGCCGAGCATGGCGATGGGAAGCTCGGGAATCATCGGCATGTAGATCGCGACGCAGTCGCCGGCCTTGACGCCAAGCGACGTGAGCACGTTGGCAAATTTGCAGACGCGCGCGTGAAGCTCGGCGTAGGTGAGCTGAAGCGTGGCGCCGTCTTCGGCCTCCCACATCAGCGCGGGCTTGTTGGCGTTTTTTTCGAGATGGCGGTCGAGGCAATTGAACGAGACGTTGAGCTTGCCGCCTTCGAACCATTTCGCGTGCGGGGAGTCCCAGGTGAGGACGCGCTTGGCCGGCTCGAACCACGAGAGCATTTTGGCCTGCTCGCCCCAGAATTCGTCGGGGCGGCGCAGCGCGTGGTCGTACATTTCGCGATACTCCGCGAGAGAACGGACGTGCGCGCGCTTGCTGAATTCCTCCGGCGACGGAATCGGCTCCTCGTTGAGAACCTGCGGATCGAATTCTTGCATCGCTCCTCCCAAGGGGCGGCGTTTTACCTTTGGCGGCTGAGTGGTGGTTGCAACTCCGTATGTTTCCGGCGATCTTCAGGGATCGAGACCCCTGAAGACTGGTTGTCTTTATTGTCGGAGCTAAAGCTCCGACCCCCCAAGAACCGCTCGTCTCACCGGGTTCACCCGTCCCTACGTTATTGAAGCTGGATGGTTTGGTCAAGGAGCGGTAACGGCTTAGCGCAGCGAAACCGGACTTGAACGAATTCGTGAAAGTTATTCGGGCGTTTTGGGATTACAATCCGGCGGTATTCATCGGGATACGCATCGGTATTCAGCGAAAAGCGGAGGAGACATGCGACGCACGATTCGGTTTGCCTTCGTTGCAATATTGACGGGGATGGCGGCGCTGGCGGGAGTTGGCGCGCAAGATCAGCCTGCTACATACATCCGCGCGGGGAAATTGCTCGATGTGCGGTCCGGGAAAATCCTCAGCGATCAAGTGATCGTGATTCGCGGTGAGCGCGTCGAAAGCACCGGCGCGGCAAGCGCGACCACGATTCCCGCCGGCGCAACGGTTGTGGATTTAAGCAACGCGATGGTGCTTCCGGGGCTGATTGACGCACACACGCATATTTTTCTTACGGGCGAAGATAACGGCCGCTACGACGAACAGCTCCTGAAGGAATCCTGGCAATACCGCACAATCGAGGCGGTGGTCAATGCGAAGCGGGACCTCGAGGCCGGCTTCACGTCCATGCGCGACTGCGAAACGGAAGGCGCGATGTACAGCGACGCGGACGTGCGCAACGCGATCAATCGCGGCCTGATTCCGGGGCCGCGGCTGGAAGTTGCCACGCGCGCGATTTCAACTACCGGCGGCTATCCGCTCGAAGGATATTCGCCGGAAGTGACGGTTCCTTCGGGCGTGCAGATCGTCGACGGGCCGGTGGAAGCGCGGAAAGCCGTTCGCGAACAAATCAAGTACGGCGCTGATTTCATCAAGATTTACAGCACTCACAAATCTCATTTCACGCCGGATGGGAAACTGTTCAGCCAGCCGACTCTGACGCTCGAAGAAACCCGCGCCATCGTGGATGAAGCGCACCGCGAAGGCGTGAAAGTCGCCTGCCATGCGTACGGGGGACCTGGATTGCAGAATTGCCTGGACGCGGGGGCGGATTCGCTCGAACACGGGCTGGATATGACCGACGCGCAGGTGCGAGAGTTGGTCCAGAAGGGAATGTGGTACGTGCCGACGCTGTACGTCTACGAAGGCGACACGCGGAAGGAAGACGAAGCGGCGACGGGCGGAAAGTTCAGCCGGGCAAGCGTGCATGAAATCAGCTTCAAGAAAGCACTGGCGGCAAATGCGAAGATCGTGTTCGGCACAGACGTCGGCCCGTTTCCGCATGGAACGCAAGCGATCGAATTCGAGTATCTGACCAAGTTTGGGATGACGCCGTTGGCCGCGATTCAAGCCGCAACAATTCACGCGGCGGAATTGATGGGTTGGGCCGACCGAGAGGGCGCCATCGAGCCAGGGAAATACGCCGACATCATCGCCGTCGAAGGCAACCCGCTCGACGATATCAAGCAGCTCGAACACGTGAAATTCGTGATGAAGGGCGGTATCGTGGTACGAAACGATTTCGCAAAACCGTAGGTTGCGATTTAGAGCGGCGCGCGCCAGATGGAAAATGTCAACTCGCGGGCTGAGCGCGAACGGAGCTAATCGCCTTCAGGCTTTCTCGTGCAGCGCCGATGGTGCGGTCGACGTCGGCGTCGGTATGCGCGGCGGAAACGAAGAGCGCCTCGAATTGCGACGGTGCAATGAAAATGCCGCGATCGAGCATCTGGTTGAAGAACGCGGCAAAGCGCTTGGTATCCGATTTTTTTGCGCCGGTGTAATCGCGAACCGGGTCCGCGGCGAAGAATAGCGTAATCAAAGAACCGGCGGCGTTGATCTGCGCGGGAATGCCTGCATGCTTGGCCGCCTCTTTCAACCCGGTGGCCAAGCGATCTGATTTCCGGTTGAGATCTTCGTAGAATTCGAGCGATTCGAGTTTCGGAAGGGTGGCGAGACCGGCGCTCATGGCCAGCGGATTGCCGGAGAGCGTTCCTGCCTGATACACCGGCCCAAGCGGTGAAACCAATTCCATGATGTCGGCACGGCCGCCATACGCCGCAACCGGCAATCCTCCGCCAATAATTTTCCCAAGCGTCGTAAGGTCCGGATGGATGCCGAAAACACCTTGGGCGCCGCCGCGAGCGAGGCGGAATCCCGTGATCACTTCATCGAAAATCAAGACCGCGCCTTCACGCCGCGTAATCTCACGAAGAGCTTCGAGAAAGTGCGCCACCGGCGGCGCGACGCCCATATTTGCAGCAACCGGCTCGACGATGACGGCGGCAATTTTTCCGGAATGCTCCTTGAAAACCCGCTCGACGGCGTCGAGGTCGTTGTACGGGACGTTCAAAGTCAATTTCGCGAGAGCCTCCGGAACGCCGGGGCTCGAAGAGATTCCGAAGGTGGCAAGCCCGGAGCCGGCTTCGACGAGAAAGCTGTCCGAATGTCCGTGGTAGCAGCCTTCGAATTTGAGGACCACATCGCGATTCGTGAAGGCGCGGGCGGCGCGCACTGCGGACATGGTTGCTTCGGTTCCGGAGCTGACGAAGCGCAGGCGCTCGATGGATGGCAGCGCACGCTTGATTTGTTCGGCGAGCTCGATCTCAAGGGGAGAAGTCATGCCGTAACTGGTGCCGCGGCGGGCCTGAGCGGTGATGACCGCTACCACGTCGGGATGAGCGTGGCCGAGGATCAGCGCGCCCCAGGAGCAGACGTAATCGATGTATTCGTGTCCGTCGGCGTCGTAGAGACGAGCGCCTTCGGCGCGATCGATGATGAGAGGCGTACCGCCGACGGCGCTGAACGCGCGGACGGGACTATTCACTCCTCCAACTAGAATTCGTTTGCCGCGTTCGAAGATTTCCGCCGATCGCGGGCGCTTGCTGTTTGATGACATTTCAATTTACCTTTTCCGAAAAAGAGAGCTGCTTGTGATGACTCGCTATAAAGTCAAAGACGCGAGTGCCGTTGTCTAATGTGTTTCCGCATGGCGTGTCCCGAAAGTGCGCTGCACAAAAATGAAGCAAAAAGCAGCGCCCCCAACAATGAATCGCGCGGGCGAGAGTCTTGAATTTATTTTCAGGACACAATACCAGGCCACGTTGAAACAGCTCTCTTGTCGTTCTTTCTCCTAAGAATGCAATGACAAGAGAGATTCTTCGCTGCGCTCAGAATGACGCCCAAGGAGTTTTTGCGTGACGCTAGCAGTGCTTGAGCCAGCGGGCCAGATCCTTGGCGTGATACGTCAATATGATCGATGCGCCCGCGCGCTGGATGCCGGTTAGAATTTCGAGCACGACGCGTTGCTCGTCAATCCAGCCATTCCGCGCGGCGGCCTTGACCATCGAATACTCACCGCTGACGTTGTACGCGGCGACAGGCACGTCGAATTGCGCGCGAACGCCCTGGATGATGTCGAGATACGGCATCGCGGGCTTGACCATGATGATGTCCGCGCCTTCTTCGAGATCGAGCGCCACTTCGCGCAATGCCTCGCGCGCATTGGCGGGGTCCATCTGGTAACTGCGACGATCGCCGAACTGCGGAGCGGATTGCGCGGCTTCGCGGAACGGTCCGTAGAAGGCGGAGCAGTATTTCGCGGCGTAAGAGAGAATCGCAACGTCCGGAAATCCGTGTTCGTCCAATTTGGCGCGGATCGCGGCCACGCGCCCGTCCATCATATCCGAGGGGGCAACGATGTCCGCTCCGGCACGAGCATGCGAGAGCGCGGCGTTCGCGAGATGCACGAGAGTGGGATCGTTGAGCACCGCGCCGTTCTGGATCATGCCGCAATGGCCGTGGCTGGTGAATTCGCAGAGGCAGACATCGGTAATCACGAGAAGGTCGATTTTCGCCTTGCGGATCGCCTCGATGGTCCGTTGAACGGCGCCCTGGGCGGAGCATGCTTCCGATCCCGTTTCGTCCTTACGTTCGGGGAGGCCGAACAAAATCACGGCGGGAATGCCAAGGCCCGTGACTTCGCGGCATTCCTCGACCGCCTTATCCACGGACTGCTGAAAAATGCCCGGCATGGAACTGACCTCGGTTCGAACATTTGAGCCGGGGCAGACGAACATTGGATATGCCAGGCCGCCCGTGGTGAGGTGAGTTTCGCGGACAAATCCGCGCAATGCCTCCGTTCGGCGTAGACGCCGCGACCGATGAACTGGAAACGTCATGAAGTCCTCGCTTGCAGCGGCCGGCGTTCGTAAAACTCGGCAATGGCCTCGGCGATGCCAGTTGCGGATACTTCACTCGCTTCAATGGCCACGCGAACTCCGGCGCTGCGCAAAGCTTGAGCCGTAACCGCGCCGATGGCGGCAAATTGAACGCGCGATGAGAGCGCCGCCAGTTTTTCCGCGCCTGTCACGCTGGCGAGATTTTGAAACGCCGAGGGGCTCGCGAAAACCAGCGAATCAACTTCGGCGCGCGAGATGCGATGGAGAATTGCGGCGTCGAACGATTCCGGCTTGAGAGTGCGATAGGCGATCGCATCGGTGGGCCGCGATACGGCCTCGCGCAGTGCGGTCAGCAAGCGGGAGTCGGCGCGATCGCTTCGCGGCAAGAGCACTGCGCAGCCCTTGAGCGATGTGCGAAGTTCCTCAGCCAGCGATTCAGCACTGTGATTCTTAGCGACGTAATCCACGCGTATACCTTCCTGTTTCGCGGCTTTTTCGGTTGCCGGTCCGACGGCGGCGACTTGCGGCCGGTACATCTGCAGCGAGTCGATCGGTCTCTCGGGCAAGCCAAGCTCACGGCAGCGGCGCGCAAAGAATCGTACCGCATTCTGGCTGGTGAACAATATCCAGTCAAATTCAGCGAGATTCAGCAGCGCGGCGTCGAGAACCCCTCGGTCCTCGGACGGGCCGAAGGCAACGCAGGGAAGCAGGAGCACCTCAGCGCCAAGCAATTCGAGCGCCTGTGTGAGTTCCCGCGATTGTTCGGCCGCGCGCGTAACCACGACGCGTTTCCCGGCAAGCGGCCGGCTAGTCTTGCCCAATGGACCTTCCCGCAAGGCGAAGGATCCGGCCTGCGCCCGCTTCGATCAAAATGCCTGCAAGATTTTTACCGAGCGTCTCGGGATCGTTGGCCGCGCCAGTAGCATCGCGACGAATAGACTCGGCGCCGTCTGGAGAGAAGACAGCTGCTTCGAGATGGATTTCGCCGTTCGCTAAAGTGGCAAATGCTCCCAGCGGTACCTGGCAGCCGCCTTCGAGTTCGCGAAGAAGCGCTCGTTCCGCGGTAACGGCAGCACGCGTATCGGCATCATCGAGCGGCCGCACAATATCTGACGTAGCGCGATCGCCGGCTCGCGTTTCGATTCCAAGCGCGCCTTGACCCACCGCAGGCAGCATCGTGCTGACGGGGAGAATTTCCGCGATCCGATCCGTAGCTCCCAGGCGCATAACTCCAGCGGTCGCAAGAACGATGGCGTCAAATTCACCCTTTTCAAGTTTTTTCATGCGTGTATCCACGTTGCCGCGAAGGTCGCACACAACGGCGCCGGGCCGATGGTGGTGAAGCTGAGCGTGGCGGCGAAGACTGCTGGTTCCGATTCGCGCGCCGGGAGGCAGGTCGGCGAGTTTGCGCCTGTCGCGCGAAATAAGGCAATCGCGGGCGTCTCCGCGCTCCGCGATGGCTGGAAACGCCAGCCCGGCCGGAATCGCCGTGGGAACGTCCTTCATACTGTGAACTGCCAAGTCGATCGTTCCTTCGAGGAGCGCATCCTCAATTTCTTTGATGAACACTCCCTTGCTGCCCGATTGCGCGTTGAGCTGCGCGACGGATGCCGACTGAAAGTGATCTCCGGTCGTGCGGATGCGGACCAGTTCAGCAACGGTCGCGTAAAGCTGCGCGAGCCGCTCGCGAACGTAATTCGCCTGCCAAAGAGCCAGCGCGCTGCCGCGAGTTCCGATGCGAAGCGGCGTCAATCTTTTCCCTCGCCGCGTTCATCGCCGAACTCCCCGCCGGATTGCTCACCAAGTTTTTCGTCCAGGCCAAACAGATGACGCAGCGCTTCGAGAGCTCCTAGCCGCCCGCGCATGCCGCCGCCGTTGCGCGCCCGGCTGGAAGGCTCGTCGAGAACGCGGTCGATCAATTCTTCCGTAATGAGTGCGATGCGATGCCGCTCCTCGCGCGAAACCTCAGGCATGTCCTTCAGTTTCTCTTCGAGAAGCGCGATGCGATGCTTGTGAAACCGGCCGCGAAGATCGTCAACGATGGACGCGGATTCGAGCGCGGTTCGCCAGGCTTCGAACTTGGCAACATGCTCGCCGATAATCGTTTCCGCTCGCGGGATTTCGGCTTCGCGCGCTTTTTTGTTCTGCTCGACGACTTCGCCCAGATCGTCGATGTTGTACAGATAGAGATTGTAGAGTCCGGCGGCGTCGGGCGCCACGTTGCGCGGCATGCCCAAATCAACGACGAATATGGGCCGTCCATCGCGCGCGGCGATGGCACGATCTATTATTTCCCGCGTAAGCACGGGAGCGCTCGCACCCACGGACGTAACGATGATGTCCGGCTGAACCAGCAGGGAATCGAGAGAATTCCAGGAGACCGCTTCGCCTCCAAGGCGGCTGGCAAGCTCGGCGGCGCGATCGAACGAGCGGTTCACAACGCGCAGCGAGCCGATGCCGCGGTTGCGAAGATGCTCGACGACTTGTTCTGCAACCGCACCCGCACCGAGACAAAGCGCCACGTGGCCCTTGAGATTCCCGAAGACGCGCTCGGCCAGTTTCACGCCCGCCAGCGCTACCGACATCGGACGCGCACCCACTTCCGTTTCGGCGCGGACGCGCTTGCCAACTTCGAGCGCTCCTTGAAACACGCGATTCAGCACGGGGCCAGTGCTGCCGTGGTCGAGCGCGTGGCCGTAGGCGACGCGGAGCTGGCCAAGAATCTCGGCTTCGCCCAGCAGCATGGAATCAAGCCCTGCCGCCACACGAAAGAGATGCCGTACTGCATCGGACCCGACCGAACGGTAAAGCTTACCGGTCAATTCGGCTTGCGGGATCTTGTGGAATGACGTGAAAAAGTCCTCCATCGCGGCCGCGCCGCCCTCGATGGCGTCGCTCGGAACGCCGTACAGTTCACTCCGATTGCATGTTGAGAGCACCACGGCCTCATCGAGGATTCCCCTGCTGCGCAATTCGTTCGCGGCATCGAGCGCTTGCCGCGGCGTGAAGGCGATTCTTTCGCGAAGCTCGACCGGAGCCGTTCGATGATTGCAGCCAATCACCGCGACACGAATGCGGGGAGCGCCTCCACGATGGGCGTTGCTGGGCGTGCTCGCCATTAGAAGAACCTGTGAAACCTCGTCAGATAGAGATTCACGAACGTGTAGCTGAACAGCACTATTGCAAAATTCATCGCGCACAAGAGTGCGGCCCGCGCGCCGCGCCAATTCGAGGTGCGTGAAAGCCGCAAGTAGGCGGCGTAGACGGCGAGAATCGCAAGCGTCACCAACACTTTGGGATCGCTCAACGAATATGTGCCTCGCAGACGATGCTCCCAGATGAGTCCCATTACGGCGCCGAAGGCAAGGGCGATCAGCCCCACCCAGACGCTGCTGCGAGCCATTCGATCCAGTACGTCCAGCGCGGGAAACCGCCAGAACGGCGTGCCTAGCCGCCGCGACCGCAGCAACCGGTCCTGGGCGAGATAAACAAGGCTCAACACGAACGAAAGTCCGAACGCCGCGTAAGCCCAAGTGTTGAGCGTAACGTGAAACGCAAAAAGCGGCCCGCGAGCCGGCGGCGGGTCCGGCGCAAAATCGGGCGTAATCGCGGACAAGCAGGCGATCCAGGCGACGAGAAGTAACGTCACAAACGCGCCGACCGACCGTTGTCGGTGAAAAATCTCGAGGCCAAGATACGTCACGCCAAGAAGCCACGCAAAAAGCAGCATGGAGCCGTAAAGGTCGTCATACGGAACTGCGCGCATCCATCGGGAACGCTCGAGAAGCGCCAGATATTGCGCACCGATGCCTAACGCCAGCAAAAGCGAGGCCGTGCGTCCGACCCAGACGTTCGGAACGTACAGCACGCGTGCGTAGCAGACGAAGCTAGCTGCGTAGAGCGCCAGACTTGCGTAGCCCCAATGGTGCGTCATGAAAAAGATTGGACTCCGATTAACCGTCGATTATACCCCGGTTCTCCAAGAAGCGGCTCGCCGGGCCTTGCGAAGTACCGATGCGCTGCATGTCTTCCGATAATGTATAGCTCCCAGGCAGCCGGTGAACGTTCCCGATTGCTCTTTCCACGACCAGTCTTAGCATCCGAGCATGCCGAATCCATGGCTGAATGTATCTCTCGCGGACTACGAAGGACACATGAATTCGGCCGAGGTTCAGCAGTTAGGAGCTCTGTCGGATTTATTCGCCGAGGCTCTTGCATTCTGCCCCCCCTGTGGTCAGCATTCTGCGCAGCCCCGCGCCTTCTGCTATCATGGCAGGGAATTGCACCGCGATGATTTCCGCCGCCGAAAATCGGAAGGAGCTTTTCCTGCGCGCTTGCCGGTGCGAACCGACCGAGCGTGTGCCCGTGTGGATTATGCGCCAGGCCGGGCGCTACCTGCCGGAATATCAGGCCGTGCGGGCGAAGCATTCTTTTCTTGAGATTTGCAAGACTCCGGATCTGTCCGCGGAAGTGTCGCTACAGCCTTTTCGAGTGCTCGGCGTGGATGCGGTCATCGTTTTCTCCGATATTTTGATCGTGGCCGAAGCGATGGGCATGCCGCTGGACGTTCCGGATTCGGGGCCGGTTCTCAGCAACCCGGTGCGAGATTTGCCAGCGGTCCGCGCGCTTCACGATTTTGATCCCGAGCGCGAAACTGGATTTGTCGGTGACGCGATTCGCAAGATTTGCGAAGCCGCTGGGCCCAGCGTGCCCGTCATCGGCTTTGCGGCCGCGCCCTGGACGCTCGCCTGCTACATGATCGAGGGACAAACGCGCGGCAATATTCCGCATGCTAAGGGAATGCTTCGCTCCGAACCGCAACTGGCGCGCGAACTGCTCGATAAGATTGCGCAAGCGACGGCAAGATACTTACAGGCGCAGATCGAGGCCGGCGCCGCTGCCGTGCAATTGTTTGACACCTGGGCGGGAGAACTTGAGGCGCGCGAATATGATTCGTTCGAGCTCGAGCCGACCCAAATGATTTTCGACAGTCTGTCGAAATCTTCCGTGCCACGAATTCTTTTCTCGAAAGGCTCGGCGCGTCACCTGGCAAGTCTCGCGAGATCTGGGGCTGAAGTTCTGAGCGTGGATTGGAACATGGATTTGGCGGAAGCACGGCGAAAGCTCGAGGATCGCGTGGCATTGCAGGGAAATGTGAACCCGGAAATCTTGCTGGGTTCCGAAGCCGAGGTGCGCGACGCGGCGCAGGCGACGATCGAACAGACTGGCGGCTTCGGCCATATCTTGAATCTCGGCCACGGAATCCTGCCCACGACTCCCGTGGCGAATGCAAAGGCGTTCGTAAACGCCGGCCAGACTGCTCCAATTGCCGTTCGAGCGCAAACCGGACGCGCGGAATAGCCATGGCAAATGCAGCGACGCACAACACGAATGGTTTTCGAGCCAGTGATCTTTCCGATGCGACGCTCGAAAAATATAACCGGCCGGGCCCTCGCTACACGAGCTATCCGACCGCTCCAGTCTGGAAAGACGATTTTGGGCCGGATGATTTCGAAAAGTATGCGGCCAAAGCGGAAGAACTGGCCAGGCCCGTCTCGCTTTACATGCACATTCCGTTCTGCGAAAGCTTGTGCCTTTTCTGCGCGTGTACCGTTTCAATTCAGAAAAACAAAAACGTCGCGATTCCGTACCTGGAAGCGCTCAAGCGTGAAATCGATCACGTCGGAAAACTGGTTTCAAAGACCAGGCCGGTGATCCAGTTTCATTGGGGTGGCGGGACGCCGACGTATCTTTCGCCGGGGCAGATGGAAGATCTTTTTGGCCACACGCGCGAGCGATTTTCCATTGCGCCAGACGCGGAAATCGGAATCGAAGTGGATCCGCGGGTGACCAACCGCGCCCACCTCGAAACGCTGCACCGCCTGGGATTCAACCGCTTGAGCATGGGCGTCCAGGACTTCGAACCGAAAGTTCAGGAAGCGATCCATCGCGTGCAGCCCTACGAGATGACGCGCGATTTGATCTCGGCGGCGCGACAACTCGGCTTTCGAAGCATCAACGTTGACTTGATTTACGGCCTGCCATACCAGACGGCCGATAGCTTCAAAGCCGCCATCGAGCGGACACTCACGCTATCGCCCGACCGCGTCGCGATGTTCAGCTACGCCCACGTCCCGTGGCTAAAAAAACAGCAAGGCGCATTTGAAGGGCATTTGCCGGATGGCATGGAAAAGTTCCGGATTTTCCGCGAGGGTCTCGAGCAGTTTCTGGGTGCGGGATATCTTTACATCGGCATGGATCATTTTGCGCGGCCGGAAGACGAACTGGCCGTCGCGCAACGGAATCGCACGCTGCACCGAAATTTCCAGGGCTACACGACTAAAGCCGGTGCGGACCTTTATGGCATGGGCGTGAGCGCGATCAGTTCGATCGGGGAAGCCTACGCGCAGAATCGGCGCGAAGTTCCGGCGTACCAGGCGGGAGTTGATGAACGCGGCATCGCAACCATGCGCGGTTACCGCCTTTCGCAGGACGATGTGATTCGTAGGGCCGTAATCGGCCGCCTGCTCTGCCACACCGTGATTCCAAAACGTGAGGTCGAGCGGGAATTTGCGATTCGCTTCGACGGGTATTTTGCAGCCGAAATGCATCGGCTTGAGGAGTTCCGCGGCGAAGGGCTGGTCGAGCTGTCGTCCGATGAAATTCAGGTCACGCCGCTCGGCCGCATTTTCATTCGTAATGTCGCGATGGCATTTGACCGCTACCTTCACGAGCAGCAGATGCACCGGCGGCCTCTCTTCTCCAAAACGCTCTGACCGTTCGAACGCCAATGCCCAGCGCGAAGAATGCGATTGTGATCGGCGGAGGAATTTCCGGCCTCGCGTGCGCATTCCGCTTGCAACAGCGAGGAATGCCCGTGACGTTGCTGGAAAGTTCCGATCGCGCGGGCGGGCTGGCTGGAACTGTCAGTCGCGGTGGTTTTCTCTTCGAATCCGGACCGCAAAGTTTTCAGGGCGCGGAAAGCCTTCTCGGATTGGCCCGGGAGGTAGGCATCGAGAAAGAGCTGCTGGCAGCGGACCAGCGCGCACCTCGTTACATCCTGTGTCGCGGCCACCTGCAGCCGATACCGATGTCGCCCCCGAAGCTGCTGCTGTCTCCTTTTCTCGGTGCGGGCTCGCGCTGGAAAGTTATTGCGGAGTCTTTGCGCCGCGCCAAGCCGCCAACGGAAGAGGAATCTGTCGCGGATTTCACGCGACGAAAATTCGGACAGGAAATTCTCGAGTACCTGGTCACGCCGTTCGTCTCAGGCGTGTACGCGGGAGATCCTGAGCGATTGAGCTTGCGCGCTGCGTTTCCGGCGCTCCACGAATGGGAGCGCACCTATGGAAGCGTGCTGCGTGGCGCGCTGAAGTCCAGGATACCGAAAGGCGCGACCGGGAAATCTCCGTCTCTCTGCTCATTCCTTGGTGGCGTTGCGACGTTGCCCCTGGCAATCGGCGAAAAACTCGGACACAACATGCGGTTGAACGCGCAAGTGATATCCGTCGCCCGAAACGGAGCGCAACCCGCCGGAGCGTATGAAATCACGGCAAACATTGGGGGAACTCGCGAGACGCTGCGAGCTGACGCCGTCGTATTCGCGACGCCAGCTTACGTGGCCGGCGAGCTTATGGGGGGCCTTTCCGAAACGCTCGGTAAATTACTTTCGGGGGTCGTGTATGCGCCTGTCGCCGTTGTCGCTGCGGCCTACCGGCGGCAACAGATCGGGCGGCCGCTTGACGGCTTCGGAGTCCTCATCCCGCGCAGCGAAAAACTTCGCACTCTGGGAATCGTCTGGAATTCCTCTCTGTTTCCGGAGCGGGGGCCGCAGGGAACGTTCGTGCTAACCAGCTTCATCGGTGGAGCGACGGATCCCGAGGTCGTTTCGAAGACCGAAGACCAAATCGCCGCCATCGTTCAGCGTGAGGCAGCGCAGATGCTGGCAATCAGCGGCCCGCCTCTCGCGGCCGCAGTGTGGCGGCACTCAAAAGGGCTGCCGCAGTACAACATCGGACATGGCCAGGCGATAGCAGCCGTTCGCGAAGAGACGCGCAAGCTGCCGGGACTCTTCTTTGCAGGAAACTATCTCGATGGACCATCGCTCCCAAAATGCGTGGAACACGGAACTCGTACAGCGGAAGACGCTATAGCGTATTTGAAATCGGCGTCTTGACTGGAATTGCAAAGGCCGCACGTTGCCGATTGACTCTAGCGGCTCGACGTCCGCCGAGCAGTTCAGGACGATGAAGGGGAATTGAAGAAACTCACGTCACCAAATGCGGCAGCGTTTCGGTTCCGGGCGAACCATCGCTGAATCCGCGCCGCAGGCAAACGCTTTCTGAAATTCCGGCATGTTTGCGAGCGGGCCATTGGCACGAAACTGGCCCAGCGGGTGCTCGTTGGAGTTAGCCATAAGACGCGCGAATTCGGGCCGGATTTCGTCGATCCAGCTTTGTGCATAAGCGATAAAAAACCGCTGGTCGCCCGTGAATCCATCCACCATCGGCGCGGTCTTCCCGGCGAGCGATTTGTGGTACGCGGCGTAGGCCATCACGAGGCCGCCAAGGTCGGCGATACTCTCGCCTTCCTCGAGCTTGCCGTTCTCGTGCAGCCCCGGTTCGACCTCGAATTCATCGAACTGTTTTGCAATGCACTCGCCGCGAGCTTCGAAGTTCTTCAAGTCTTCCGGCGTCCACCAATTCTTCAAATTCCCCTGCGCGTCGAATTTTGCTCCCTCGTCGTCGAAGCCGTGCGTCATTTCGTGGCCGATCGCTGCGCCAATCTCGCCGTAGTTGAGCGCGTCGTCGCGATTCGAATCGTAAAAGGGAGGCTGCAAAATGCCCGCAGGGAAAACAATCTCGTTCAACGAAGGATTGTAATAAGCGTTTACGGTCGGCGGAGTCATGTCCCATTCGCCGCGATTCACCGGCTTGCCGATTTTTCCCAGGTCGTAGGCCACTGCGAATTCGCGCCCGCGCATGGCATTTTCGGCATACGGAGCGCGCGCTACCTTAAAGGCGGAGTAATCGCGCCAGTGATTCGGGTAACCGACTTTAATCATAATCGCATTCAGCTTGGCGATGGCTTTCTGGCGCGTGGCCGGCGCCATCCAGTCAATCGTCTGCAGATCGTCGCGCAGGGCGGCGATGATGTTTTCGACCATTTGTGTGGCTTTCGCCTTGGCGGCGGGAGGAAACGCTCGCTTGACGTAATACTGCCCGAGAGCTTCGCCCAGATTGCGGTCCGTGGCATCGACGCAGCGTCGCCAGCGGGGCAGAATCTCTTTCGTGCCGGTGAGCGTACGATGGTAGAAATTGAAATCTTCATTCACGAATTGAGAGGAAAGGGACGGAGCCGCGGTGTGCAGGAGATGCCAGCGGAGATAAACCTTCCAATCCGCGAGGGGCAGGGAAGCGAGCGCGGAATCGGCGGCCTTGATGAAATCCGGCTGACTGACGTTGAGACTTGAAACCGAGGGCGAGCCCACTTCGCTGAAATAGTCCGCCCAGCGGAAGTGCGGTGTGATCTGTTCGAGCTGCCCGACCTTCATCTTGTGATACACATTGTCGGGGTCGCGAAGCTCGACATCGGTCATCGAAGCTTTCGCGAGCGTGGCCTCAATTTCCATCACCGTCTTTGCTTCAGCCGCTGCCGTTGCATCTTTATCACCGAGCAGGTTGAACATGTTCTCGACGTGCTGAAGGTATGCGGCTCGGAGCTGCCGCGATTTCGCATCCTGCCGCGTGTAATAATCACGATCCGGCAGCCCAAGGCCTCCTTGATTAATCTCCGCGATCACTTGCGTGCTGTTCTTGTAATCCTGGCCGGAGTTGAAATCAAAAAGAGCGTTCACGCCCTGGCGTTGGAGCCGCGCAATTTCCGATTCCAAAGCCGCAGTATCCTTGATGTCGGCAATTCGCTCCAGTTCGGAATCAAGCGGCTTGACGCCGGCGGCTTCGATCGCGCTTTCATTCATGCAGCTTGCATAAAAGTCGCCGATCTTCTGCCAATTCGAACCCAACGCAGCATTCTTGTCCTTCGAGGCCTGTTCGAGAACCTGGTGGAGAATCTCCTTGTTGGACTGTTCCAATTCCTCGCTCGGACCCCAGGATGGATACGCCGCCGGTATCGGATTGCGCTTGATCCAGCCGCCGCTCGCGAAAAGATAAAAATCCGCGCAGGGAGAAACCGAGCGGTCGAGATCGGAGAGATCGAGCCCAGGACCCAACGTATTTGCAGCCAGTCGAAGCGGCAAGAGCAAATCCGCGCAGCCGGCAGGTGCGAACGTCGCCGACCGAGCGGGGGTTCGCACCGAATCTGAGGCTTGCGCGTTCGCTCGTGACGGAAGAAGCGCAAAGGAAACAGCCAAAGCGATCAACAAGGCGCGGCGGACCATCGGTTACACCTCAATGCGGCGAAGCCTTGATCGCAGACCGCACCGTCGATTTTCGAGCGTGTGGTAACGAACCTTGCGGCCGCCCGGCGCTACCAGATTTGGCAGCGTTTCGCCTCGGGACGAACCATTGGCGAGGTCTCGCTGCACGAGAACGCCTTGCGGAACTCCGGCATATTTGAAAGCGGCGCATTGGTTCGAAAGCGGTCCAGTGGATGCGGATTCGTGTTTACAAGCAGCCGCACCAGCTCCGGGCGTGTGCTTCCTTCCCAAATCTGCGCCCACGCGAGGAAAAATCGCTGGTCCGCCGTGAAACCGTCAATTGGCGCCGGAACCGGCTGGCCCTCGATCAGCTTCTGAAACGCTTTGTACGCAATCGTCAAGCCTCCCACGTCCGCGATGCTCTCGCCTTCCACCAGCTTGCCATTTTCGTGCAGGCCGGGCTCCGCCTCGAATTCGTCGAACTGATGGGCGATGCAATCTCCACGCTGCTTGAAATTTGTCAAATCCTCCGCTGTCCACCAATTTTTCAAGTTTCCCTGCGGATCGAACTTGGCGCCCTGGTCATCGAATCCGTGCGTCATTTCGTGCCCGATAACCGCGCCCATTCCCCCGTAATTCATGGCCTCATCGCGATTTGGATCGTAGAACGGCGGCTGCAAAATGCCCGCCGGGAAAACGATTTCGTTCATCAACGGGTTGTAGTAGGCGTTCACGGTCGGCGGTGTCATTCCCCATTGCGTGCGGTCCACCGGCTTGCCGATTTTTGCCACGTCGTACGCGAAGGCGAATTCGTCGCCGTGGGTCGCGTTTTCGACGTAGGGCCCGCGCGTCACGTGGAAGGAAGAATAGTCGCGCCATTTGTCCGGGTATCCGATCTTCAAATCGATCGCACCGAGCTTCTCGATCGCCTTTTGCCGCGTGGCCGGGCTCATCCAGTCGAGGGTTGAAATGTCGGCGCGCAGCGCGGCAACCAGATTTTTCACCATCTGCGTGGCTTTCGCTTTTGCGTCAGGGGGAAATGCGCGCTGGACGTAATATTGCCCCAGAGCTTCGCCGAGCTGCCGGTCGGTGGCCTGGACGCAGCGGCGCCAACGAGGCAGCATTTCTTTTGCGCCGGTCAGCGTGCGTCCGTAGAAATGGAAATTCTCTTCGTCGAATTTCGCGGGCAAACGCGGCGCGGCCGCGTGGATCAATTGCCAGCGAAGATAGATCTTCCAGGATGAAAGAGGCACGTTCGCGAGCTCCGAATCGACTTCTTTGAAGAAATCCGGCTGCGCGACGTTCATCGAGTCCACCTGCGGCGAGCGCGTCTCCGTGAAATATTCTTTCCAATCCAGATGCGGCGTCAGCTGGCGAGCCTCGGCCAGCGTCATCTTGTGATAGATCTTGTCCGGATCGCGGCGATCCACACGCTTCATCGAAGCGTTCGCGAGCGATGTTTCGATCTCCATTACGGTCTTGGCTTCAGCGGCCGCGGTGGCGTCGGAATCGCCGAGAAGCTTGAACATGTTGGTGACGTGCTGCACATATTGTTCGCGAAGCTGTTGTGATTTGACGTCATCGCGCGTGTAGTAATCGCGGTCGGGCAAGCCCAGCCCGCCTTGCGCTGCCGCGGCGATCACCTGCGTCGAATCCTTGAAGTCCTGCTGCGAACCAAAACCAAACACGGCGTCCGCGCCTTGCAACTGCAAGCGCGCGATTTCGGCCTGCAGGCTCGGAACGTCGTGTATCGCGGCGATGCGGTCGAATTCGGCCTGCAAGGGCTTGGTGCCAGCGGCTTCGATGGCGGACTCGTCCATACAGCTCCCATAGAAGTCGCCGATCTTCTGCCAGTTCGAGCCTGGCGTGGCTTTCTTGTCGGCGGCGGCTTCCTCAAGAATCTTGTGAAGCACATCCTCGTTGTGATTGTTTAACTGATTGAACGAACCCCAGCGTGAATATGCCGGGGGAATCGGATTGCGCTTGATCCAGCCGCCGTCGGCGAATTCGAAAAAGTTGTCGCAGGGACTTACCGAACGGTCGAGGTTCGCGAGATCGAATCCGTGAGCGGTAGATTCATCGGTAGTGGCGGACGCAGCAATGCCGGCGCAGTCGTTTGCCGAGAGGCTCGCGAAGGTCGAGATAGGGTTGCGATTTGAGTCAGCCGACTGCGCGCCGGCGCAGAGGGGAAGGACCAAGAAAGCGATTGCAAGCAGCACGAGCGGAAAATGTCGCATGGATGACCATCCTTCGATCCGAGGGGTTGGCACACGTTTGCCAGCCCGCCAAAATTTTGTGCGAATTTAACAGGACTCCCTGATGAGGAACTCCCGCCAGCCCGCCCCGAGGCGGAGCTATTCTCCGTGCTCCTCGCGCATGTGTCAATCAAAAGCAGCGTGACGCGGTGGTACCAACCAAGCGGCCGAACTTCGCGAAGTAAAACCTACTGCTTGGTATCCAGCGGGTGCGTGGCCTTGTCAAAAAATTCGTTTTGCAGCTTGAGGCTCTCCGAGTCCGCTTTCACGGCACGAATCGCGGTCACCAGATCGCCGATCCATGACTTCATGTCGAATTCGCCGAGCGCTTTGATCGCTTTCGAGGCATCGCCCGCGTAGTGATTTGGGAATCGAGCGTACCACCAGATGCCGGTGTACAAACCGTCCGGCAGATTCAGCCGGTGCTGGTCGGCGCCCGATTCGCTCGTCGCGCGGTCCATGTGGACCAGGTCAGGCCGCGAAACCATCGTGTGCGAAGTTTCGGTCTCACCGGCATGCATATCGTTTGGCGACGTGACCGGCGGCCGGCCGGGACGATTTAAGTCTTCCGGCAAGCCAAAAATGTAGACGACGTAATCGTGCCGTGAGGCGAGCTGCGTTTGCGCAAAATATGGCAGCAGGCTTTCGTTTCCGCCGTGGCCGTTGGCGACGATCACTTTCTTGCATCCATTGCGGGCCATTTCGTCCGTGGTTTCCTGAAGCAGTTCGAGCTGAATCTTTGCGCTATACGCGACCGTTCCCGGTTCGTGACGAGCTTCGAAAATCTGGCTGAAGTAGTACGGCGGGAACACGACGGCATATTCCTGCCGCGCGGCATTGGTTGCCACATACCGGATGTTGATCAAGTCGGTTCCCAGCGGCAGTTGCGGCCCATGCTTCTCGATGATGCCGATGGGCAGGATGCATGTTCCTTGAGCCTGCGCGATCGCCTTGATGAAATCAGGGCCTGTCAATTCTTCCCATTTAACGGAAAGCGCGGATTTCGGCTCTGTTTGTGCGAACGATGCGCTCGCCGTGACTGCGGCGCAAACGAACGCGAGACACAAATTCGCCGCGAAACGGAATGCAGGTTTTCGGGGCCGGCCTTGCTGAATGTTTCCTGGAATCATCGCAATCCTCCAGCGGAACTTGCTCCTGCGGACTTTTATCATTGAGATGAGGAACGCGCAACGTAATCGCGTTTCACCAGGTGAAAAGGATGGGGCCTAAGCGCGACGGCGATCAGCGCGCTAATGGCGTGGCCGGCCAACGGTCCGTTCAAGGCCCGGCAACAGTCTGAGGCAATGGAATACGAGATCCGCGCTATTCGGCGTTATCGATTTGAGCGCGCTGCAGGCGATCCGAGTAATCGATGTAGATCGTCTTCCATTCGGTATAAAAATCAACCGCGGCTTCACCCGATTCGCGATGCCCGTTGCCGGTGTTCTTGATGCCGCCGAATGGCAAATGTGTCTCGGCGCCGATGGTGGGCGCGTTGACGTAAACGATTCCGGTTTCGAGATCGCGCTGCGCGAGAAATGCGTGATTGATGTTGCGCGTGTAAATCGCCGCCGAAAGGCCGTAGCTGATGCCGTTGGCGATTTCGATGGCCTGCGCGATCGTGTCGAACGGAACCACGGAAACAACCGGCCCGAAGATTTCTTCCTTGGCGACGCGCATCTTGGGATCGCAATCGGTGAAAATCGTGGGCTCGTGGAACCAGCCGCGCGCATACGCTCCGCCTTCGAGACGATGCCCGCCGGTGGCAAGCTTCGCGCCTTCTTTCTGGCCGATCTCGACGTAACTGCGCACGGTCTTGAGTTGCTGCTCGCTGATCGATGGTCCCATATCAATAGCGGGATCGAGGCCATCGCCCACTCGGAGGGAGCGCGCGCGGGCCACGAATTTCTCCACGAACGCGGCATAGATTTTCTTGTGAACCGCCACGCGACTCGCGGCGGTACAGCGCTGGCCCGTGGTGCCGAAGCCGCCCCAAATCGCTCCATCAATGGCGAGGTCGAGATTGGCATCGTCCATCACGATGATGATGTTTTTGCCGCCCATTTCCAGATGACATTTCTTGAATGACGGCGCGCAGGCCTCGCTGACGATCCGGCCAACTTCGGTCGAGCCGGTGAAGCTGACGAGATTGGTGTCCGGATTATTCAACAGCGGAGCGCCGGCGCCTGGTCCGTCTCCGAAGACAACGTTCAACACTCCGGGCGGCAAGCCGGCTTCATTAAGAACTTGCACGAGATTGTAAGTAGAGAGCGGCGTATCTTCGGCGGGCTTGATCACCACCGTATTCCCGGTGACCAGCGCCGGCATGGCCTTCCACGACGGAATGGCCATCGGAAAATTCCACGGAGTGATCAGCGCGGCGACGCCGACCGGCGTGCGAACCGACATCGCGAACTTATTCGGCAGCTCCGACGGCGTGGTCTGTCCGAATTGGCGGCGGCCTTCGCCAGCCATTAAATACGTCATGTCGATGGCTTCCTGAACGTCGCCGCGCGTTTCCGCCAGCACTTTGCCCATTTCGCGCGTCATCTCGCGCGCGAACTCTTCCTTGCGCTTCACCAGGATTTCGGCGGCGCGATAAAGGATCTCCGCGCGCTTGGGAGCGGGCGTGAGCCGCCACGTCTTGTATGCATTTTTCGCGGCGGCGACGGCGAGATTGACGTCTTCCGCATTGGAGGCAGGGAACGTGCCCACCAGCTCGCTGCTGTTCGCCGGATTGCGATCTTCGATGACCTTCCCGCTGCGCGATTCGACCCACTCCCCGTTTATGAAATTCTTGAAGGCCTTAGGCGCCGTTGCGGTGGCCATGCGTATTCCTCCGGTGAATTTGCTGCGAGCCGCTCGATTGTTCGCTATGGCAGTTAGATGAGCCGGCAGAATTTACGATTCAAAGGTTAACAAGCAGCGGACACCCGCGTCAATGCAGCAGCGGCACTGGCAGCGAGTTGGATGCGCACGGTAGAACAGAATCGCGAATCAATTATTTCCGCATGCGCGCTCGGGAGTAGTCACCAAGATTCTCACCGATCAGCTATTAGACCTACTCTGAAGACCACAAGCGAAACCAGCCGACGTCGCAGATGCGCATGCTTGCGTCTCCCGGTCATCGGCTCGCCTCTGTGTGACTCCGCGCCTACGAGTGTTCCGCACAGCACACGGATCGTATGACTCAGGGTGTTGCCGCGGCTTGAGCCGGCCAGTATGGCCTCGTAGGGTCGGCAAGGCGGCCGTCGGCATACCGGTCGTGATGGCGAACCCAAGCCATGGTGAAAGGCAGATCGTCTTCGTCGCGGCCCTTGGGTATGACGAGGGTCTGCAAGCTTGTACCAACCAGCGATCAGCCTGTGCCGCGATGTCAGAAACGGCTCTATTGCTGGTGCGCTTCGAGTGTGAGTTTGTTAGGACTTAGGGGACGGAGGAGTGGACGAGGCAGATGACGGGGTTTCCGGTGAATGCGCCGGGGATGACGGCTGAGTTAACGACGGATTTACTTTGGGGGTCGGTGCCGCGGGCGGGACGACGCTCGATTGCGGCATGATCGGGCGGGGAGCCGAAACGCCGGCGATATCCGAGCCGAGTCCCATTTTTTGCAGCGTCAGCGCATCCAACTTGCCCGTAGGTTCGAGGCCGTGTACGGACTGGAATTTCTGCAGCGCTTCCACAGTGCTTGAATCCCATTTGCCGTTTGGCTGGCCTCGATAATAACCACCGCGCGAAAGCGAAGATTGAATCTCCGAAATGCGCTCAGGCGTGGGAGCTTTCTGGAGCTTAACGCCCGAATGATGGTGTCGCCGGCTCGATCTCCGCTTGCGAGATGGTTTTTTAGACGTGGACTGCTGCGGGCCGCGTTCAGCGGCGGACGAACGTGCCGAAACACGCAGCACCGAGTAGCGATTCGGCGTGCGTCTCGCTGGGGATGAGCGCCCGCGGCGTGCCGGTGGAACTACGTGCGTTCCCGCCCGCAGCACCCTGTGCGGACGGACGCGCACGGGAACTCGATTCATGCCAGCCTTCGAATTGGTAGCGAGCATGCATGCCAGCGCGGCAATGCAAAGGATTCCGATGATTCGAAGCTGCTTCATGTCTCCCTGCCAATATCCGTAGCCGATGTATCCATTATGGACGTTTCGATCAACCGCTCAAGAAATCACCGCGCGAACGGCGCGAATGAAGCAACTCTAGCGCGGCACCAGTTATTCGATGCCCAGCAACAGCGAGGAAGCTGCTTCCGGTGCGTTTCAACGCGAGCTTGAGGCGGCGACAGCGTGAATCGGCGATATCATCGGATGCGCAGCCGCGAACCGATGATTCCCGCGGCAGGCTCAGGAACCGCAGGTTGCGAAGGCGCAAGCCGCGAATCCCCAATCGTTCCTTCTTACCGCTCCGGTGGCGGGACGGTTCCCGCGAGGAACACGGTCAGCGGACGGTCGTTGTTTCCACGCCGCGCAATTTTGAACAGCACATCCTGCCCCTGTTGGAGCTTCGACATCTGCGCGCGATAATCGGCCAGCGTATTTACCGGCACGTGGTTGATTTCGGTGATGACGTCGCCGCGATCGAAATAAATATCCTCCGCAAAACTAGCGGGGTCTACTTCCGTGACGATCACGCCGGTTTGCTTCGACATCCCAAGCTTGTGCGCGAGATCGGGCGTCAATAGTTCGACGTGAAGGCCGAACTGGCTTGGCTCCTCGCCCTGATCGGGCTGATCCTCGGCGTTCTGCGCGGTTTGCGGGAAAATCTTGGACCGGTCGGCCACGGTAAGCGTCGCGTCTTTCGTTTGCTTGTTGCGCACGTAGCGAAGGTTGAGGCTCCGGCCAATGGGAGTCTGCGCAATCGGGTTCACGAGATCGGAGCCGTTGCGTACAGGCTGCCCGTTCACGGTTGTGATGACGTCGCCAGGCTGCAATCCGGCCTTTTCCGCTGGGCTGCCCGGCTCGATTCCTTCAATCACAATGCCGTACGGCGCGCCAAGTTCTTTGAGCGCGATCGGATTGTCGCTGCGATCTTCCTGGAATGTAATGCCGATCGAGCCGCGCGTAACCTTTCCGTTGGTGATGAGCTGGTTGTACACCATGATCGCGGTGTTCGATGGCAGCGCAAAACCCACGCCTTCGAATCCGCGGCTCCCGGTGTAGATCGCTGTGTTGATGCCGATCACTTCTCCGGCCAGGTTCACGAGCGGCCCGCCCGAATTGCCCGGATTGATGGCGGCGTCGGTTTGGATGAACCGCTGAAACTGCTGGCCCACATTGGCCCGATCTTTCGCGCTCACGATTCCGGCGGTAACCGTGGAATTCAAGCCAAACGGGCTGCCAAACGCGAGCACCCAATCGCCCACCTGCACGCCGTCGGAATTCCCGAGCTTCGCGACGGGAAGCTCGTGTGCCACGTCAATCTTGATGACTGCGAGATCGGTATCCTTGTCGATGCCGATGACGCGCGCATTGTAATGATTCGAATCGCCGTCGATCGCGACTTGAATTTTCGTGGCTTGATCGATGACGTGGTCGTTCGTCAGGATGAAGCCCTTCCTGTCCACGATGACGCCGGATCCGAGACTGCGTTCAGCATCAGGGCCGTTATCGGGCGAATCGAAAAAGCGGTCGAAGAAATCACCAAAGGGGTCGGTGAAGCGGTGGGGATTCTTTTCGCCCTTGGGCCTCTCTATCACTTGCGTTGTCGAGATGTTCACAACCGCGGGCTCGAGTTTTTTCGAAATACCGGAGAATCCGTTCGAAAGAGTGACGGGATCTGGGATAACCAGCAGCGCCGCGCCGTTCGGGCTTTGCTGATCGTGAGTAGCCAGCGCGTGACCGGAAATCAGCGTGCCGATAATGATGCCGATGCCAAGCGTGACCGCAACGAGAAGGGTGGCAAATACCTTGCGGCGGCGTGCCCAACTGATGAGCTCGTAAAATTGCATACCCATTCTCGTACTCCTTTATGGCTGCGGCAACCGGCTGCGTACGAGTATAACATCTATCGAACACCTGCCATGATGGGCAGGATCGTGCCATGTTGCCACCGGCGCTGATTGTTCGTTGGATGCTAACCCATGCGGTACCGATGCCAAAGCCAAAGCGCGTGATTCCCATTTTTACGCGGGCTTGCGGGCGGCGAGCCAGAGCGAATCGCTGGTGGGTAAACGGTCGGAAATCGGGCGCGGGAGAATCTCGAATCCCGCTCGGCGGAGCATTTCAGCCAGGGTACGATGCGTGAAATAGTTGCAGTGCGCCGGAATGTGGAAGCCGCACCAGTCCATCCCCATGAGGCGACGATTCCAGCTGGCGAAGTTGGGAGTCTTGATGACGGCGACGCCTCCCGGCGCGAGAACACGAAAAGCTGCGCGCAGCCCAGCGAGCGGGTGCCATTCGTGCTCGATATAGCCAAATTGAGTTACGACGTCGAAGCTTGCCTCCGGCAACGCGCTTCCGGCGAGCTCCGTCACAGGACCTTCGAGGATTCTGGCGGCCGACACGCGCTGACGCGACATTGCGGCAAGGCGGGGACTGATCTCAAGACCGAGGACATCGAAACGCCCCGAGGCTCGTTCGATGAAACTGGCGTCGCCGCAGCCAAAGTCAACGAGCTTGCCTGATGTTTTCCAGCGCAGGGTTTGCGAGAGGAGGCGGTCGTTTGTTTTGGCGCGCAGATGCCGGGTGTAGCGCGAAAGAAAGACCAGGGTTGGGTGCTTTTCCTTGCGTCGTTGCATTTCCTTGGGGTAATCGTCCAGCCAGTCGTGATCCTCGACCTGATTTTCGTACGTGAGTTCATTCCCGATGAAGACCATTTGGCAGCGCGTGCATTCGACGATGTCCCAGCCGTCGCGCGAAAAGAGCGGCTTGCGGTCCAAGTTCGCGCATAAGGGGCACGTCCGGAGAGGGCCGATTTTTTCTCGATTAGACACCAACGCGGTCCTTTACTTTCAAGGGGTTGCACCCGTTTCTAATCCCTTCAGTGTCGATTAGAAATACCCAAAGAACGAGCGAGATTTTCATCTCAACGTTTCCAGAACGACTCGAATTTGAGTGCAGCAACACACGAGCATCTTAGCGGGCTTGCAGGAAGGCGCAAGCAGGTTGTTGGTGTAAAGAACCCATTTCGCGTAGAGAAGCCGGCGAGAAAGTCACGCGGCATGAGGGTCGGCGGCCACGGAATTGGGAGATGCATCGTGCGCGTGAACAGGGGAATCAAAGATATGGAGGCTGGCGATGAAAAAGATTGCGCTGATCGGGTCCACTGGAATGATCGGGCAAAGGATCCTCCACGAAGCGCTATCGCGAGGGCACAAGGTGATGGCCATCGCACGCGATATTTCGAAGACGGGCGAGATCAGTCCGAATCTCGACTACAGGTCCGCGGACATTTTCAATGCTGACAGCCTGATGGCGGCGGTTGCGGGGCAGGACGTAGTAGTGAGCGCTTATGGACCCGGCCAGGGCGATCCCCGGCAAATTGTGAAGCTGGCGCACACGTTGATCGAAGCGCTTGGAAGGCTTGAAACGTTGCCGTTGATAGTGGTCGGCGGCGCGGGCAGCCTGGAAGTGAAGCCGGGAGTGCAATTGGGTGACACGCCGGATTTTCCCGCCGCGTGGAAGGCCTCGGCACTGGCGCACCGTGATGCGCTGGAAGTGTATCGCAAGGCGGGGATGGCGGGGTTCGAGTGGACGTCGATCAGCCCGGCGGCGTTTATCGAGCCTGGAACGCGTACCGGGAAATATCGCACCGGCACCGAGCAACTCGTCGTGGATGCAAAAGGTCAGAGCCGCATTTCGGCGGAAGATTTTGCAGTTGCGGCTGTGGACGAAATCGAAAACCCGAAGTTCGCGGGAAGAAGATTTACCGTGGGTTATTGACCGGGAATTCGCGAGTAATCTCGCGGGTCGCATGCGCTGATCTGCACCAGACTTCAGACACATTGTGTCCGGTTGTATGGATTGCCCGGCTGCGCGGCGACGGAGCTGCCACTAAGACGGAAAGAGTTTTCCGTACTGCTGGTACCTGTACGGGCATATGCTTCGCTGCGAAACACCCAACAATTATGATTTCCACTGAAACCAAGTCGGTTAGAACATTCCCGACATGGTCCTGGCAT
This sequence comes from Candidatus Acidiferrales bacterium, assembly GCA_025451835.1. GTDB lineage: Bacteria > Acidobacteriota > Terriglobia > Acidiferrales > UBA7541 > Palsa-295. Next base: position 28,568 of record JANWJR010000162.1, read on the forward strand.
TGCATCTCTCTGCGTTGAAGCGTATTCGGAAGCATCGCGGAGAGGCTACCCAATGGTTTTGGCGATAGCAGCCCTTTTCCTCCAATTTCAGCCCGTCCTTCTGATTTCGCCCCCTCCGGCGGCTGCTAAGTCAACACAGCCGGCTTCTACCGTTGCGGTACCGACGTTTGCGAACTCCACTTCCAACGCGACCGCACTTGCGTCCGACGGGCTCGCGTCGCGAGGCGCGTCCGCGCCGACGATTCTCGGGAGCGAGTCAAATAGCCAGTCCTTCTCGACCGTTCATATCCCGCCTGTACGGCCATCCAAGGACAACGGTATTGAATGGACGGAGTCTCGTCCATCGCGGCGTTCATGGCTTGTGCTTGCGGTTGCTGAACACAGCGCGGCTGCGTTCGACGCGTATTCCACGCGTCAGGCGATTTCAAAAGGGGCTGTGGAAGACGATCCGCTGATGCAGCCGTTCGCGCATTCGCCGATGATTTATGCTGCGACGCAGGCGGGACCGCTGATGTTCGATTATCTCTCGCGCCGCATGCAGAGGAGCGAGTACGGATTCGTTCGGCGCATGTGGTGGGCGCCGCAGTCTTTGAGCATGGGCGTTTCGATTTTTGCAGGCGTGCATAATCTGCGCGTCGCGAATATTCAGTCGATGCAGTCGCGGCAACGGTAGGCTTTCAACAGTCTTTGTGGCTCAATTCTCCCTGGCGGAAGAATTGTTGGACGCGGACACCGTCTCTCCTCGGTGTCCGTTTTTTTTTGCGCTCGGCCAGTTTGCGAGTAGCCGACAAGCTCGAAGCTGTCTCACGTGGGCGCCTTGAATAGATCGGGGATTCAGAAGAACGATCCGCCCTGAGGACCCTGCAAGCGGCTTTGCAATGCGGAGTCAGCTTGTCAAATCAGGCAAGCGACAACTCAGCGTGCCGCTTGGCGGTCCATGCTCTCCACTTTGCAACGCGCTACCTTCATACGAGTTGTTGGCGCACAACGTTGCGACGTTGCATTCGCAAGACCCTGTCCTGTTCGAGGAGAAGATATCCTAGCAGAAACCATCTACAACTTCTCGTAAGTCGGATACTTGTCGAAATGATTTCGCCACAGCCGTTGTAC
>JANWJR010000163.1 GCA_025451835.1 Candidatus Acidiferrales bacterium
CCGGCGGAATCGGTCGAGATGTTGTCGCCGCCATAAACGTTGGAACCAACGGCGGCGGCGGCGCCCGAAAGCTGCGCGGCCTGACTTTGCGTGACGACTGCGAGCGGCAATTCCGCCTGCCCAGCCGTAGTTGTCTGGCCGCTTGCAACCGGCGACTGGCCCATTACAGGCAGGGCCAGCAAACAGACGGATAAAACTGCTGCGAGGCCGGATCGCAAAGTCTGCGGCACGAAGGCTCCTGGGTACTGTTGGGTACTGTAGGCGCGGCAAGCACAGGCGTCAATGAACTCGAAGTAGACGTGTAACCAATATCGCATCGCGAAGGGGCGACTGGGTCAGTGCGACAGAATGAACGGAAATTCGAAGACTTCCGCGCCGACAGGAATGCGAACCCATGCTGGATTGGACTTCAAATCGCGCGCGAACCAGGCGCAACCGTAGGCCGTGGTGTTGGGCAAGAGTGTGGTAGCGCGAAGCGTGATGGGATTGAGCAATTTTCCCGTGTCGGTGATGGCGGGACGATTGTTCAGCACAAATCGAGAAGGAAGGAGATCGAAACGCTGGGTGCTACTGTTTACGACGGTCACATCGGCGCGAAATTCCCAACCCGTATCGCGCAGCGAGACTTGAACCGTGACTCCGTGCAATGCGAGGGATTTTACGATGCGGCCATCGCGCAGAAATTCATCGCTGCCGGCGGCGCTGTGCTGCCAGCGGAGTACAGAGGCCGCGGATTCCTCGGGGGCAGCGCCGGAAGGCGGCTCGCTTGAAGATTTCAGGTCGGCGGCAGCGATTTTGGGATCGTCTTGCGAACTAGCTTGGGCAGGGGGCGCGAAGGGGGTAAGACGCTGCCGGGCGACGTAACCCGATTGACCGTCACCGGCGCGCACAAGGACGGTGTAGCCGGTGGTGTCGGATAGAATCGTGACTTCATCGCCGCACTTCAATTCAGCAAGAATTCTCAATGGCATGGCTTGTTCGGAATCATCGGTAAGTGGAGCATCGTCCTTCATCGGGCCGCGGCAATTGATTTTTGCGATGGCCGACGGGTGATTGCGGGAAACTTCAGCGCTGGAAACCTGCTGCGCGGGCGCGACGGGCGGCAGAAGAAAGCAGAGCATCACGCTTATGAAGATCAATTTGTGCCGCAAGCGGTTCATGAGCCTTCCCGAGGGAGCGTATTTGGCAGGCTATTGAGGAAGCCTCCCCACCCGAAGGTCAATATTTCACAGGGGATTTGCGCGCGTCCATAGAGCGCGCGTACTGAGTTCCAGAAGGTTATTAGCCTTATGTGAGACTTGCCACAAGAGCCCGGTATTTGGTTGCGCCGAAGCGCCACAGGCCGGTCATTCAATGTGAATGTGATCGTGCGGCCGTTGCGCTCGCGAGCCATCACTTCTTTTGTTTCAGGCGGTCGACTTCTTCGTCGGAATAAACTCCGGGGTCTACGAGGCTGCCTTTCGGCGGGAGATGACGAATGTATGTAACGATTGACCAAATCTCTTCGTCACTCAGAAGCTCTTTGGACGCAGGCATGCCCGACGGGAAAATCCCGTTGGCTATCACCGACCTCAGTTGCCCGTCGGTGTATCCCTGGACTTCAGGCGAGGCGAGCATTGGCACGGGCGGCGAAACTTGATCCGCAAATGGCACGCCGGTATTCTGACCATCCAATCCGTGGCAGGAAATACAGTAATGCGAGAAAGCGACCTGGCCCTCGCGAATCGTTTCTTGCGTGGGAGGCAAGGGATTCACATCTTTCTTGCCGCCCACGGTGACGTTTTGCTTGATCCATCTCGTCGCGGCGCGCTCGCGGGGATCGGGACTGCGCGCCTTGCAGCCGGTAATAACCAGGCTGTCGCTGCTAGCGCGCCGACGACGATCGGATGTGTTCTCACGACTCTACGGCTCGACCACGATGGTCATCTTCATCTTCTTATGGCCGAACCCGCAGAAATGGTTGCAAGCTCCCTGAAACGTTCCAGCAGTATCAGGCGTGATGACGACTTCAGTAGTCTTGCCTGGCAGAATGGTCTCGTCAATTTTCAGCGCCTTCACAAGAAAACCGTGCTTTACGTCCGTCGTCGAAAGTTCGAGTTTCACGGTCTCGCCCTTCTTGACGGTGATCTGATTCGGAACAAATTCGTATTTGTGCGCGACAATCGAGATTGTGCGCGGCTCATTATCCGAACGGGCGGCCCGCGGCATCGCGAAGCTAATTCCTATGGAGAGTAACAGCGCCGCAGCGCAAGCAATGCGGTTAAATTTCATCGATTCTCCTTTTGCTATGCGATTTTGCCCAGCTACTTTCAGCCGGGCTTCAGCATGGATGCGGGTTTGATGTACAGCGCTGCCTCAAATTCCGCTTAAATCCGCGGATTCGCATGCCACTTGATCCCGATGTGCGCGATCCCGGGCGGGCACCCGTTCACACGGTGGCTAAGACTGCCGGGGCCTTTCAGATTTTACGTAAGCCGCTTAGGTTCGCTGTGCGGCCGTCTTGCTGCGGCCGATGACCGAATTCGAGAATCGCTCCATCTCTTCCATCTGAGGGCTGAACTGAAGAAGCAGAAGGCCAGCGCCAGCCCGTTCGAATTCGCCAATGCGATCCGCCACTTGCTGCGGCGTGCCAACGAGGCCCGAGCGGAGCCCGCGGTTTGAAACGGAATAATCTTCGAGGGAAACGCGTTGTTCGAGCTGCGTGTTCGCAATCCACTGCTGATAATTCTGGTAGCCGGCCGCCGACTGCTTGACGTCGGTGATGCGTTCGAGTTCCTTCTTCGCTTCCGACTCGGTTTCGCGCACGATGGCGTAGGCCGCGACGCCGTATTGCATAGCGGAGAGATTGTTCTTTTCTCGGCGCTCGGACATATCGCGAATTTTTTCGGCGATGCGCTCTGGCGGATCGCCATGCATCACGTAGGCGTCGCACTTCTGCGCGATCAATTCTTTTGCGGCCTCCGATTCGCCGCCGGCATAGATCTTCGGACGAGGCTTGGCGACAGGCTTGGGTTGCAACACCAGATCGTTCACGGAGTAATAGCGCCCGCTATACGAGAAGTGATCGTGCTTCCACGCTGAGTCGACGACGTCGAGCCACTCCGACGTGCGGGCGTAGCGGTCATCGTGCTGGTCGAACTGCACTCCATATTTTTTCGCTTCTTCCGCCCACCAAGACGACACTACGTTCAAGGAAACGCGGCCGCCGCTGATCCGATCGATGTTGGCCGCTTGCTTGGCAAGAAGCGCGGGTAGATGAAACGTGGGCCGGACGGCGATCATCAACTCGAGCGATTCTGTGACAGCCGCAAGCGCAGCCGAAGTGGACCACGCGTCGAGCGACGGTGCGTCTACTCCTTTGATATCGTTCAAATTCAGCTCGGCAATCAGCGTGAGGTCGAATCCGATTTTTTCACTGCGGCGCGCGACACGCGAAGTGTATTCCCAGCTAGCCTGCATCCGCTCGTCTTCCACGTTGCGCAGCCAGCCGCCAAACACCGGCATCCAATACCCGTAACGCATCAGCGGGCCTCCTCGAGCAAGTAATCCACGAGCTTCACGAACGGATTGAAACCGATGACGCGCGGGCCGTCGGCGACGAAGTTCGAAAGCGCATTGATGTCGTAGTAGCAGAGCTGGCCATCGCGGTCGTCGATCATGTACTCAACTCCGCCGACTTCGATCCTGGATGCAGCGAAAATGCGCTCGACCTCGCCGATCACTTCCGGCGGCGGCTGATAGCCTTCCACACGCAAACCTGTCTTCGCGCCTTCGATGACGCAGCTCGTCTTCAGGTCCGTTCCGTCGCTTGTCTTGCAGATGTCCGCGGGGCAAAGATCGAATGTTTCGCCGGAGGTGAAAACTTTGATGCCGTACAGATACTTGTATCCAATCGTTTCCACGCGAACGATATGTCCGCCGCGCGCGCGAATGTACTCTTGCACGATACCAACCGAATCGAGACCCAGATTGATCGCGCCGGACGCTACCGCGTTTTCGAGTTGTTCCCGCGAGTCGAACCTCACGATCCCGACGCCGCTGCCGCCAATGTTTGGCTTAACGACGATTGGGAAGCGCAACGAGCGCGCCGCCGTAGGAGCTTCGCTCGCATGATTGATAACTACCGAGCGCGGGTGCGGAAGTCCGAGCGAATGAAGCAGCGAAAGCTGCAGGGCTTTCGACGTCTCGACGCGAAACGCATGGCTTCCGTTCACGACGCGGGTTCCCGTCTCTTCCATATGCGCGAGATAGCTCAGCGTATAAAAAACACTGTGGGCGTTTCCGCGGGTCCATGCCGAAGGGCTCATGCGATTGAATAGCAGGCTGTATGCCTGACTGCCGTTCGCTTCGAATCCAAAGTGATGATGCGCGGCATCCAGGCGAACGTAGGGAATATTCCGACGGTCAAGTTCTGCAAAGACGCGCAGAAACCAATGCGGATGCTCGTAATAAATCGCTATCGGGTTTCCTGATTTCGGCAAGGACGTTTCCCCTTCGGTGCAGTTCTTCCCAATCCCATTTTACGCGGCAAGCCGCTTACACATCGCATTCGTTTACGGCCGATGGGCCAGCGAGCAGAACAGACCGTGCAAACTGCCGTGTTGGATGAGGCAAACTGAAAAAAGGTTCCGCGCTTTCCGCAAGGGAGAATCAATGGGCGTCGGAAACTCAGATGCATAGAGGCGACCCGGGGAACATCCGGCGCAACTTGGTGCAACCGGGCGCAGGGATATCGCCCCTGCGGGAAGAGAATCTAGGATTGGAATCTCATCAAACGTAATAGCTCTTGAAATCGTGGTTCGGCGCGACAATGGAGATGCCCGGTATCTTCCTTTCGGTCCTCTTTGTGCCCTTGCTGCACAAATTGCTTTGTCGACCTATTTTGAAGCTGCAATTCCATGGCGGCTTTCACATCCATTAGGAACAAAAACGTCGAAGAATAAAATCGCGAGAAACCGGGAGATCATGCTGCATTCTCGGCTTCTCGCGATTTCTGATTTTACCCGTTCGCAGCTACCGAACGACGCGTCAGAAAGTTACTTCTGGCACGAATCGCTGACCATTTTCAACCTCGTCACCGTCATGTGGCCATGCTCGGTGTTGTCCTTCTTCATACCTGCGTCCGCCGCGGCGTCCTTGGTGTCTTCTTTCATGTTGTGAGCCATCACATTTTTGACGACGCCGGTGAGGGTTACTTCGTGACCGACGTGTTCACTTAACATTACTTTGCTGCTGCGGATTTCCCACGTGCTTCCGTCATCCGCGGTGAGCTGATATTCATGGGCGCTGTCGCCCTTCGAAAGGCAGCCCGTCATCGTTCGAACGTCGGACTTCCCTTTCTGGCCGCTTTGGTTCTGGTCCTGTCCAAATGCCAATGGGCTGAAGAAACTCACCATCATCAAAGACAGAACGATACCGCCTAGTTTCATCTTCATTTTTCCTCCTCAGGAAACAGCGCGATTCAGGGCGGCCCAGCCTGCGAGCCGCCTCAGCGTGTGGAACTGGCCTTCTGATGCTTGACCTGGAGTTCGTTCACAACCTGCTGGACGTTAGGCACGGAGTTCGCGACCTTTTCGACTTGCGCGCGCCGGGCCTGCGAATTGACGTCACCCTTTAGAGTGACAACGCCATTCTTTACGTCGTAGCTAACGTCTTTATTCAGCCGATGCTGGATCAGCGCGGCGTCGAGGTTTTTCTCGATGGCTTTGTCGAGGTCCGAATTGACAGAATTCACGTCGTTATTTCCAGGGGGAACAACGGCCACTTCATCCGAGACCACTTGCCCAGCGGCGATGGATTTCGCCACCGATTCAGCCTGGGCTTTGTCAGCATCGGTGGGAACCTGCCCCGTGAGGGTTACAACGCCCTTGTCGCGATCCTGGCTGACCTTAACGTCGTGCAATCCGGCTTGGTCGAGCGACTTGCGAACGCTATCAGTGACATCAGGGGATTTTCTCGAAGCGCTGGAGCATCCAACGATGCTGCCAAATACGAGCAGCGTGAATGCCGCGAGGAACGGCTTGACGGGGTTCATGTCATTCTCCATGTTTGAGGCTGCGGTTGCGGTGCGTGGCTGCAGCAGTATGCCAGCGCACACTTTGCTTCAAGACAACAGTTACCTCAATCGGTAATAAACCCTAAAATGACGTGAAACGAAGGGTAGGGGTGAGGTGGAGGCTGCGGAAAAATGATCGAATAGCGACCTTCTAGCCACCCACGAGTTGCGAGGTATTGCTAGATTGCGATGGTTTGTGGGGCTGGCTGCCGCGCGGTCTTGAGGACTTCGCCGGCCTGAAGCACCAACGCTTCGCGGGAGAATGGCTTCTGGAGGAACGGTCCCTCGTCCAGCAAGTCACCGTTCGCACCACTGTGTTCGAGGTACCCCGAGATGTAAATCACTCTCAAATCTGGCAGAAGACTCTTCAGTCGCTTGACGAGTTCCGGACCTCGCATTTTCGGCATCACTACGTCTGTTATCAGGAGGTGAATCGGCTCACCCAGGCGCTCGGCAATATCGAGGGCATTCGCTCCATCTTCAGCCGTGATCACGCGGTAGCCGACTGAACTCAGGAACTCGCAGGCGAGCGATCGAATATCGCCTTCGTCTTCAACGAGCAGCACGGTTTCGCCGGTTCTTGCCCGGGGGGCGGAAACGGTTGCGGCGGCGGGTTGCACCTGTTCACGAACCCGCGGCAAATAAATCTCGAACGTTGTGCCTTTGCCCGGCTCGGTGTCCACCTGAATAAAGCCGCCACTCTGCTTGACGACGCCATAAACCGTCGCCAGACCTAACCCCGTCCCTTTGCCCTGTGCTTTCGTCGTAAAGAAGGGCTCGAACATTCGCGCCTTTGTTTCGGCATCCATTCCCTGGCCCGTGTCGGCGACCGCGAGAAGCACGTAAGCTCCGAATTCGGCCATGGGGTGAGCCCGCGCATATTCAACATCCACGGTGACGTTGCGAGTCTGCACCAATAATTTTCCGCCCTGGGGCATGGCGTCGCAAGCATTCACCACAAGATTCAGGAGCAACTGTTCGACCTGGCTGGCGTCCGCTTTGATTTGACCGAGCGATTCATCGGCTCGAAATAGGAATTCGACGTCCTCGTGAATCAGCCGCCGAAGCAATTTGCTCATGTCCGCGACGAGAGCGTTCAAATTCAGTACGGTTGGCTGCAAGGGCTGGCGACGGCTGAACGCGAGCAATTGCCGGGTGAGGCCGGCTGCGCGGTCGGCTGCCTTTTGTATCTGGCGCCCGCTTCCGGCCAAGGGGTCGGCGGCATTCATCCGTTCCAACATCAAATCGCTGTGGCCCTTGATTACCGTCAAGAGATTGTTGAAATCGTGCGCTACTCCGCCCGCCAGTCGCCCGAGCGCTTCCATTTTTTGCGCCTGACGAAGCTGCTCTTCGAGCTGTTCTTTCTGCGCCTGATTTTTCTGCAGCGTCGTTCGCATGCGGTCGAAGGCGCGCGTAACGTGCGCGACTTCATCGCCGCCTTGCGCCTTCAGCGGATATTTGAAGTCGCCGCCTTCCAGCGCTCGCACACCTTCGACGAGCCTCTCAAGCGGCCGCGTGAATGTATCGGAAATAAATGCGGCCAGCCCCGTTCCGGCGAGGAGCGCGATGAGTCCCAGGCCGATTAACAAATGATTGAGACCCGTCAGAAATGCGGTGGCCTCGCGGTAGGACTTCAACACGGTAAGGCGGGTACCCGCGTTCGCGCCGTCGCCAAGATCCAGAGACTTTACGAAATATCGTTCCCGGCCAACCTGAAGCTGCGCCGGCGACGGCAGACCTCGCATCTTTTGCGACAATTCCTGCTCGTCCAGAGGTGCAAACGTGCTGCTTACAACATTCGCGTCATAGCTGAACGCTACTTCGCTGGACGAAATTCGCCCAAAGTCGTGAACGGCGGCGTAATCGACCGGACGGCCAACCACCACCGTCCCGGCTTTCGCGTTTGAGCCCAGAACGTCGCGCACGGGTTGAAGAACCACTTGATAGAGAGTGCCGCTGGCATACCACCAGTCGGAAGATTTGCGACTCGCCAGCGAACGCGCCAGGCATTGAGCCACGACTGCGGACGTAAGTCCTGGGTTCATCGAGTGCAAAGCTGTGATCTTTCCGGCGCCGTTTGCGAGGACTACAAGATTGCCCTCATTCTCGAGAGGATCATCCGCGGAATCCTGAAGACTCGATGGATCGTCTTCGTTCATAGCCGCCAGCGTCGCGAGCAGGTCGGCCTTGCGATCCAACGTGATTTCGCGCTCGTGCAGCAATACCTTGAACGTCAGCAGCGAATCCTGCGCGCTGGTGGCAATCTCTTCCTGCACGTGATCGCGCGAGGCGCCGCGAACCAAAAGCAGCGTCGCGCAGCTAAGGCCCGCCGTTGTGAATACGAGGGCCAGCAAGAACTTTGTCCGCAA
>JANWJR010000164.1 GCA_025451835.1 Candidatus Acidiferrales bacterium
CAAGCAACGCGCGGCCTATTGCGCGGCGAAGGCCGGCGTCACCGGGCTGACGAAAGCGATGGCGCTCGATCATGCCCATGAGAATATTCGCGTGAACTGCATTTGCCCGTCGATTGTCGAGACCGACCTGGGAAGGGAATCGATGGCCAGGGCCGGTGACTTGGACGCGGAGCGCCAGCGCCGCGGCGTCGAGATCCCTTTGGGACGACTTGGAAAGCCCGAAGACGTGGCGCAAATGGCTGTGTACCTCGCCTCGGACGAATCGGCATGGATCACTGGCGCCGCGTTGCCGCTCGACGGCGGACTAACGGCATACTGATATGGCCCCTTCCGCGAAATCGAAGGGCTTGCTCGCCGAAAAGGACATGCGCGTGCGGCTGAATCAGAGCAATCCGGCGAAACAGTTCGGGTTCGAACTGGTGAAAGCGCGGCGTGGGCGTGCTGTGGTGAGGATGAGCGTTGCCGACCGCCACAAACAGGTGCATGGAGTAGTTCACGGCGGAGTAATTGCGGCGCTGGCCGATACAGCGGGCGGCATGGCGACCTATATGGCGGTGCCGCGCGGGACGCGCGCAGCAACCGTCGAGCTGAAGATCAATTACTTGGAAGCCGTTGCTGACGGAGTCGCCGTCGCCGATGCGCGGGTGATCCGCCTCGGGCGGCACCTCGCCGTGGTGGATTGCGACGTGCGCGACGGACATCGCCGGCTCGTCGCCAAAGCTCTGATGACTTTCTTCGTGGGCCCGTTCCAGACAACCCGCAAACGAAGTCGCTGACGGCGGTCATGCGGCATTTGCTCCGCCAGCCCGAATGTTTCGTGCTGCCTACCCGAAATACTCCCAGGTTCACCCGCCGGGGCGCTTACTGCTGTCCGTTGGTTCCGCCGTTCGCGGCGTCCTCGCCATCTTTGTATAGATACCGAATGCAATGTTTGTAGATGAGGAGGTTCGGACTGCCATATCGAGTCAGCTTGATGCAATCCCGGTCGTACCATTCGACCGTCCCTCGCAGCACCTCGCCGTCATTCAGCACCACGGCGACGGGAGTGCGAGACTGCATCTGCTTTACGTAATAAAAATTTTCAGCGTGAGTTTGTTCGGGAGGGGCGGGCTTCTTGCGTGGAGGCGGAGGAACTTGCTGCGGCGCCACTTGCACGGGGCGCGGGGCAAACTGCTCCTTCACTTCCGTAAGAGTAGGGCGGAAAAGCTTACGATTGACCATGAATAGCTCCTCTGACCGGATCACTAGTCTTATGACTACGGAAGTTGCTGTCGGGTTGCAACTTTCCAAAAAAATCTCGCAAAAATAATTAATCGTGGTGCTTTAGCGAACACTCAGTGAGGAAACGTACGCGTCCAAGCCAAGCTGCCGTCCGATATTCCGCCGCAGGCGGCTATCGAGGCGGTCCAAACCTTCTGTTGCGCGCAAAAGCCACTGCCAGTTTATTTTTTTTCCGACGGACTCGATCTCCCGTCTGAGGTCAGGGTTCCTGGGGAGTGAGGCCTTTGGACTTTCCGAAACCTCAAGTAGGTCCGTGAGCAAACTATAGAACAGCCCCAGTACATTTTCAAACGATTCCTTCTCTTGCTTTGCGAGTTGTGCGGTCGCCGCGAAAATATCGCCGTATTTTTCGCCGCTGACCGATTGCTCGATCAATCGCAGGACGCTTGTGCGGAGCCGCGCGGACTCTTTGAGATCGAGCGAGAGAGCGACGCCGGGGCTGCCGCTTGAAAGTTGCGCCGCCAGCTTGCCCTCCGCCGGTTTTAAGTCTGTGCGGGATTCGAGAAAGCTTTCAATCTCTCCGGACGGTACCGGCGCGAAATGAAACTGCAGGCAGCGCGACCGAATCGTCTGCAGCAGGGAATCCGGCGCTGGCGCGAGCAGAATCAACGTCGCACACTCCGGCGGCTCTTCCAGAATTTTCAGGAACACGTCGGCGTCGGTCCAGCGCATCGTATCCGCGCCGTCCAGAATGAAGACGCGCCGGCGTCCCTGCGGCCGGAAATAAGCCGCGCGCTGCACCGCGCGCAATTGGCCCACGCGAATCATCGGCCGTGCAACCGGCGTGTGAAGACGCACGGGGTCGGGGATGAGCAGCCAGACGTCCGGATGGGTTTCGATAATCAGCGGCATACGCTCGACGGCGGCCGCATCGGCGCTCTCGCCACGCTCGGCCAACCCTCGCTCGACCAGGGAGACCGGGTTCGCCAGGCGCCCGATTTTTTCGCACGCGGCGCATTCGCCGCAAAAATCATCCTTCAGCCGCTCGCAATTCGCCGCCTCGGCAAACATTCGTGCCAGCGTGAATTTCCCCACGCCGCGCGGGCCTGTGAAGAGCAGAGCGCTTGGAACTCGGTCTCGGCGGAGCATGCCTCGGAGCGCGCTGACGATCCGTTGGTTGCCGAGAAATTCTTCGAAGCCCATCCGTTCACCGGCCCGCGGGCAACGCCGCGAATATCCGCGAATTCAACGCCGCCAGAATTTGTTGGTGAATTTCATCGCGCGACCGCAACGACCGAGCCGCGGCGTCGTAGCATTCCACGGTCACCCAGTTCGGCTGCTGCGCGAGCCGGTCGTAGATCTCAGAGGCCCCCTGGAGGTGCGCGAGATTCGACTCCTGAATGTCGTGGCGAAGCGTGGTGTATTCGCGCTCGCCTTTCTGTCCTACCAGCCGGTGAGCTTCGGAAACCGGAATGCGAAGATAGATCACGAGGTCCTCGGAGGGCAAACCGTAGACGTTGTACTCGAGGTGTTTGAGCCACTCGAGAAATTCCGAGTGTTGTTCGCGCGCGACCCGGGCCCCCTGATGCGCGAGATTCGAGCCGATGTAGCGGTCCGCGAGGACGAAATTTCCGGCGGCGAGATCGCGTTCGATTCCGGATTTCGATTCGAAGCGGTCGCCTGCGTAGAGCAGCGCTGAAAAGTGCGCGTCGACGGTGTCGAGCGAGCCGAAATCGCCGTTGAGATACCGCGCGACAAGTTTGCCGAAAACTCCTTCGTAGCGGGGAAAGCTCACTTTTGTAAATGCGATGCCACGTTCAGCGAGCGCACGCGCGAGCATTTCCATCTGAGTCCGTTTGCCGGAGCCGTCAATTCCTTCAAGAACGATGAATTTTCCGCGTGGAGGCATCGGATCGGCGTTCAGTCTAACAAACGCGCCAGCCGCAGCAAAGGATCATGAGGAAGGAGCCAGTTTTCCCGGCTGGGAAGGCCAGGGACTGAGAGAAACACCTACGGTGATAAGATGGCGGCGACATGGGAGCGGATGCGGCGGTGATTGCAACTATAGGAGCGAATCTGTCGCGTATCGAGGAGCGAATCGAGCGCGCCGTGGGCCGAGCTGGACGGCGGCGAGAAGAGGTAACGCTCGTCGCGGTATCGAAGACATTTCCTGCGGATGCGGTTCGTGCGGCATACGAAGCCGGCCTGCGGCATTTCGGCGAAAATCGAGTGCAGGAGTGGGAGTCGAAGCGGCCCCACTTGACCGATCTGAACATCACGATGCACCTGGTGGGTCATCTGCAAAGCAATAAAGCCCGGCGCGCCGCGCAATTATTCCATCGCGTCGATTCGGTGGATAGCACGGCTGTCGCACAGAAGCTTGATGCGGCGGAGTCCCTACTGCGGCCGCATCTTGGGGTGCTGGTTGAAGTTCACCTCGGCGACGAGAAAACGAAAAGCGGGGTGGTCGAAAGTGAACTGCCCCCGCTTGCGGACGCGATCGTGAAATTTGCACGCCTTGAATTACTGGGGCTCATGGCCGTTCCGCCGTTCTTGGACGACGCGCAAAAAGTGCGGCCTTATTTTGCCAAATTGCGCGAACTGCGCGACGATTTGTCTACGCGAATCGGGCGAAGCTTGCCCGTTCTGTCGATGGGAATGAGCCACGATTTCGAAGTCGCCATCGAAGAAGGCGCTACGGAAATTCGCATCGGAACGGCGCTGTTTGGAAGTCGTCCGGCGGTACCGCTCTAGGTGAAAGTGCACAACGCCGCAAAAACCGAAAAGAACCGGTGATTGAAATTATGGAGCGGACAGGCACGGTAACGTTTGTCGTGCGCGTGATGCCGCGAGCGAGTCACCACGCGATTGAGGGCGGCCACGGCGGCGCGATGAAGTGAGACTAATCGCTCCGCCCGTAGACGGACCGGGCCAACGCAGCGCTACGCCGCTTGCCGGCCGAATATTTGAACGTGCCTGCATCGGCTGTTAGAATCTTGGCCGGCTAAAGAAGCCGCAGCAAACACATCGAGATTTGCGGGGTCACGCGCGCCCAGGTGCCGGCGCTTCTCCCGGAAGATCCGATTCGAAACGGAAAGCAGGACGATCCACGCCATGCCCGACATTAAAGCAATACAGCTGGAAATGCGGGCCAGCAAGACCGACGGCTGGCTCTTTTACGACCACCATCACCGAGATCCGATAGCGGCGCACGTCCTCGGGCTCGCCAAAGACGCGATGATGACCCGGCGATGGTTTTATTTCATTCCATCGCGCGGCGAACCGCGCAAGCTCGTGCATCGGATCGAGCAAGGCGCGCTCGACGCGCTTGCGGGCCGCAAGTACCTGTACTCCGGCTGGGAGGAATTGCACAAGACGCTGCCGAAACTCCTTTCGGGCTGCAAGACGATTGCGATGCAGTATTCGCCGCAAAACAACATTCCGTACATCGGGTTGGTCGATGCGGGAACGGTCGAGTTGGTTCGCAAGCTCAAGAAGAAAGTGGTGAGTTCGGCGGATCTGGTGCAGAAATTCGAAGCGAGCTGGACGGCGGAGCAAGTCGAATCGCACCTGTCGGCGGGAAAAATTGTGGACCGCATAACCCAAGACGCCTTCGCGCGTGCGGCGGCCTTCGTCCGCGAAGGAAAGCCGATTGCAGAAGCAGAGCTGCAGCAGTGGATCGTGGATCAGTTCCATGCGCAAGGCTTGATGGCGGCGGACCGGCCGATCGTCGCCGTTCAGCCCAACAACGGAAATCCTCACTACGAGCCGAAAGCGGGCGCGTCGCGGCCGATTCGGGCCGGAGATTTATTGTTGCTCGACATGTGGGCGAAGTCCGAGCGGCCCCACAGCGTTTATTACGATATTACCTGGATGGGATATCTCGGCGCTCGCGTTCCTGATTCCTACGCCAAGATTTTCCGGATCGTCCGCGAAGCGCGCGACCTTGCAATCGAATTCGTCAAGGAAGCCGTTGTGGAAGAGCGCGCGATTTGCGGCTGGGAAGTGGACCGCGTCGCACGCGAGACGATTCGCAAAGCAGGCTACGCGAAATATTTCGTTCATCGCACGGGGCATAGCATCGGTCAGGAAGTCCACGGCAACGGCGCGAACATGGATGGACTCGAGACGCGCGACGACCGCGAAATAATTCCCAATACCTGCTTTTCCATCGAGCCGGGAATCTATCTGCCGGAATTCGGGGTCCGGAGCGAAGTGAACGTTTTCGTGAACGGCCGCGAAGCGCGCGTCACCGGGGCGATCCAGGAAGAGATTCTGCCGTTGCTCGCGTGAAGCATCCTGATGGAATCCATCGCGAATGAAAACGCGGCGAGCGAAACCAAGCTCAACGAACCCGGCACGCCGCGGAATGACACCGGCGAATTGCCCCGCAAGCGCCAGGCGTTTGCAATCGCCGTCGCCGTGGCTGCGTTGCTCGTCCCCGGACTGGGACATCTGCTCCTTCGGCATTGGGGCCGTGCGATAGTCGTTTTTATCGCGGTCGGAGGTTTCGCGATTTCGGGCTATCTGATGCGCGGCAATGTTTTTGCGCCTCGATCGCCCAACCCATTCGGCACGCTTGGCTTTTTGGCGGATGCCGCATCCGGGATATTTTATTTTTTGTCACGATTTTTTGAGGCTGCCGGGCCGGATGCGGCGCGTGCGGCCGGAGATTACGGAACGCAATTCATTGCCGCCGCTGGAGTAGTGAACCTGATCGCCCTATTCGACGCCTATGAGTTCGCGATGGGGAGAAGAGCCTGAGTGACGGAAATCAGCCATTTCGCCGCCCTGCTTCTTTTCGCTCTTTTGTGCTCGATAATTTTTGGCTGCCTGACGCAACGAACCACGCTGGGCCGCTTCAAGTATGCTG